>JARRQM010000070.1:0-8608 GCA_037381765.1 Kineosporiaceae bacterium | reverse complement strand
CCCGAGCCCGAACCCGAACCGGCGGAGCCCGAGCCCGAACCGGCCGTCCCGGCCGTGCCCGCGCCGTCCTTCGTCGCGCCGCTCTTCGCCGCGCCGTCCTTCCCCGCACCGTCTTTCCCGGTACCGCCGGAGCCGTTCCCGGCCGTGGCGGCCGAGGTCTCCTTCGCGGAGCCGTTCGACCCCGAGGTTTCCGCGCCGGTGCTGGTCGAGTCGCGGGAGTCGGTGCGGTAAAAACCCGACCCCTTGAAGACGATTCCGACGCTGTTGAACAGTTTGCGTACCCGCCCCCCGCATTCGGGGCATTCGGTAACTGCCGCGTCGGTGAAGGACTGCTGGATCTCGAACCGGTGGTCGCACGCGGTGCAGGCATAGGCGTACGTCGGCACGTGGTCCTCCTGTGACGGTCGGGGCCGCTGTCCGGGGCGGAACATCCGCACCCGGGCTTGGCACTCTAACGCTTCGAGTGCCAAGTGTAGGGCGTCGTTCCGCGCGTGGCTTTCCCGGGCGCCGTCCGGGGTCGCCCGGCGCGGTAGGGCAGCGCGGTAGGGCAGTGCGGTAGGGCAGTGCGGTAGGGCAGTGCGGTATCGGGGTGCGGGACGGCGGCGGATGAGTGGGCCCTCAGTGCGGTTTCGTCCCCTTTCGGGTGTCCTGCCGGGGAAGGGTCGCCCAGCCGGCGAGCTTGCCCGCTGCGCTGACTTCCTCCAGCCGGTTCTCCGCGCGGCGGCGCACGGAGGCCGCAGCGACGAGGATGAGGTCGTCCCCATGCTGCAGGGCGGTGCGGGGGCCCGGTACGAAGGCATGCCGGTCACGGATCACCAGGGTGATGTTGGACTCTTCGGGCAGCCGCAGCTCAAAGATCTCCACCCCGTGCAGCCGGGACCGGGACCCGACCCGGACATGCACGACATCCGCGGCCAGGGCGCCCAGCGGGGAGGACTCGACGTCGAGTTCCATCGCGCTCAGCTCGCTACCGATGCCGAGCCGCCGGGCCATCCACGGCAGGGCCGGGGCCTGGAGCACGGTGAAGAGCACGACGAGGACGAACACGAGGTCGAACAGTTCGCCGCTGCCCGGGACGTGCCCGGCCATCGGCACGGTGGCGAGCACGATGGGGACCGCCCCGCGCAGCCCGGCCCAGGACAGGAACACCTGCTCGCGGGGCGGGAACCGGAACCAGGAGGTCGTGACGAGAACGGAGATCGGGCGGGCCACGACGAGCAGGACCAGTCCGATCGCGGTCGCCGGGAGGATCTGGGCGGGGAGCCGGCCCGGTGAGGCGAGCAGCCCGAGCAGGAGCCCTTCGGCGAATCCCCGGACGGCCGCCCCGTGCGGCAACCGGGTGCTGCCGAGGACGAGGGAGGAGACGTAGACGGCGAGGAATCCGGAACCGTGCAGGGTGACGCCGGCGCCGTAGGCGGCGAGGACGAGGCCGAGTACGGCGATCGGGTACAGCCCGCTCGACGGCAGGGCGACCCGGCGCAACCCGATGGCGCCCAGCCGACCGACGGTGAGCCCGACGGCGAGCCCGACGGCGAGTTCGGCGACGGCTTCGGCCGCCAGCAGCCACCAGCTGTGCTGCGCGTGCCCGGAGGCGACACCGGTGAGCGCGACGACGGCGATGACGACCGGGGCGTCGTTGAATCCCGATTCGGCTTCGAGCAGCCCGGTGAGCCGTTCCGGCAGGGGGACCCGGCGCAGGACGGAGAACACTGCCGCGGCGTCGACTAGTCCAGACCAGGCCGAGCAGCATGACCGTGGCGGCCCCGGTGACCACGACGCAGACCGACGTGCCGAGTGTGTCAATGGACGCAGCCGGGGCGATCGCCTGGCGGATGGCGTCCCACCGGGTGGTCAGGCCGCCCTCGGCGAGGATCAGGATGAGGGCGACGTATCCGAGCGCCCCGGTGAGTCCGGGGTCGTCGACGTGCAGGCCGAGGCCCAGGTCGCCGAGCAGGATGCCGAGGCCGAGGTAGAGCAGCAGGGACGGCAGTCCCGTCCGGGTGGTCAGGCGCACCGCGGCCACGGCCACGAGCAGCACGGTTGCCCCGACCAGCAACACACCCCCGAGCTCCTCGATCGTCACGGTGGTGGAGCCTACGGGGCGGAGCAGGCGAGTTCGGCACACTCCCGGACCCCGGCCCGGCGAACCGGTCGGGGACAGGCTCTAGGCTTCCCCCGTGGCCCGTCGCCGTCTGTTCCGTCTCAGCCTGCTCGCTGGCGCTGGCCTCATGGTCGCGCTACTCGTCTCCGCCCTCGTGCTCTCGGTGATCGTCGTGCGCCGCCCCTTCCCCAGCTACTCGGGGACGATGCAGCTGGTGGGGCTCGACCACACGGTGTCGATCATCCGCGATGATCAGGGCGTGCCGCAGATCTACGCGGACTCGCCGACCGATCTGTTCCGCGCCCAGGGGTACGTGCATGCCCAGGACCGGTTCTTCGAGATGGACTGGCGTCGGCACGTCACCGCGGGCAAGCTGTCCGAACTCGTCGGGGAGGACGAGCAGGCCCTGCAGGCTGACAAGACGGTGCGCACCCTCGGCTGGCGCCGGGTGGCGCAGGAGGAGTACGCGGCACTCGACCCGACGAGCCGGAGCTACCTGCAGGCTTACGCCGAGGGCGTGAACGACTACCTGGCCGGGCGGTCGTCGTCCCAGCTGTCAGTGAACTACGCGTTGCTCGGGCTCGCCGTACCGCTGCCGAGGATCGAGAAGTGGGATCCGGTCGATTCCCTCACCTGGTTCAAGGCGATGGCCTGGGATCTGCGCGGGAACTACGGCGACGAGATGGACCGGGCCCGGGTGTACGGCTCGGTCCGGGACGTCGCCCGGGTCAATCAGCTGTTCCCGGCCTACCCGTACGCCGGGCATCCGCCGATCCTCGGCGACCAGGTTCAGCCTCCGGCGACGGCGCCGGAGACGGACACGTCGTCGAAGGAGAAGGCGAAACGGACCACCACCGGCACCGCGTCCGGGACGGCCGCATCCGGGACGTCCGCATCGGAGACGGCCGCATCCGGGACGGCCGCGTCGGAGCAGGTCGCACAGACCGCGGACGCCACGCAGACCGCGGATGCCCAGGCATTGCTCGCGGCCCTCGACGGGAGCCTGGTGCAGCAGGCCCTCGACTCCGCCGAACGGTCCGTCGCGGCCGTGCCGTCCCTCCTGGGCAGCGGGGATGGGCTCGGCTCGAACTCGTGGGTGGTTTCCGGCAGCCTCACCGACACCGGTAAACCGTTGCTCGCCAACGACCCCCACCTGGGGATCGGCATTCCGGGTATCTGGTACCAGGTGGGCCTGCACTGCAACGCGGTGAATGACAGCTGCCCGTTCGACGTCGCCGGTTTCGGGTTCTCCGGGGTGCCCGGGGTGCTCATCGGGCACAACCAGCGGATCTCCTGGGGGTTCACCAACCTCGGGCCGGATGTCACCGACTTCTACCTGGAGAAGGTCGACGGGGCGAACTACCTGCGGGACGGGAAGATGGTGCCGTTGCAGTCCCGCCTGGAGACGATCAAGGTGGCCGGGTCCGACCCGGTGCAGATCACCGTGCGGAGCACGGTGCACGGTCCGATCCTGTCCGATGTGCTCGATCCGGTACGGGGCGTCGGGGAGCGGGCCCCGGTGGAGCGTGGTGTTCCCGAACGCGGGGTCGGCTACGCGGTGTCACTCGCCTGGACCGCTCTGCAGCCCGGTACGGATATGCAGGCGGTGTTCGCCATCGACTCCGCCACCGATTTCGCGTCCTTCCGGTCCGCGGCACTGCAACTCGACGTCCCCGCGCAGAACATCATCTACGCGGATGTGGACGGGCACATCGGGTACCAGGCGCCGGGCCGGATCCCGGTGCGGTCGACGGAGGTTCCGGTCGGGGTTACCCCGGTGCCCTCGGACGGCACGTGGCCGATGCCCGGCTGGGACAGTGCTTTCGACTGGACCGGGTACGTGCCGAAGGACCGGCTGCCGTACGTGCAGGACCCGGCCGAGGGGTTCATCGTGGCGGCGAACCAGGCCGTCGTCGGCCCCGGCTACCCGGTGTCGTTCACCCGGGACTGGGATTACGGGTTCCGGTCGCAGCGCATCCGCGACCTGATCACCGCGCGGATCTCGGCGCATCACAAGATCACCGTCGCGGATATGTCGACCTTCCAGGCCGATACGTACAACCCGATGGCCGCTGAACTCGTCCCCCTGATGCTCACCACGAAGGTCGACGCGTTCACTGCGGAGGGCCGGGATCTGCTCCAGGGCTGGGACTTCCACCAGCCCGCGGACTCCGCGGCAGCGGCGTACTTCAACGCCACCTGGGCGGCCCTGCTCGACCTCACCTTCGCCGACGAGATGCCCGAGGGCACCCGACCGACCGGGGGCAGCCGGTGGTTCGAGGTCGTCACCACCCTGCTGAAGAACCCGCAGGACTCCTGGTGGGATGACCGGCGCACCCCTGACGTGGTCGAATCCCGGGATGAGGTGGTGCGCCGGGCCATGGTGCAGGCGCGGCTGCGGTTGACGAGTATCCTCGGCAAGGACGCGGGCCGCTGGAAGTGGGGCGAACTGCATCAGGTGCAGTTCACCGCGACCCCGCTGGGTGGGCTACGGCTCACCCTGCCGTTGCATCCGCTGCTCAACAAGGGGCCGGTCCCTGTCGGTGGAGGGACGTCGATCGTCTCCGCGATGAACTGGAATCCCGCGAACGGCACGTTCGACGTGACTTCCGGGCCGTCCATGCGGATGGTCGTCGACCTCGGTGACTTCAACCGGTCGCGGTGGGTGAACCAGACCGGCCAGTCCGGGCACCCGGGGCAGGCGCACTACGCCGATCAGCTCGACGCCTGGGCGAACAACGAGACCTATCCCTGGCCGTTCGGCAGGGACGCGGTCGAGGCCGCAGCGGATGACACGCTCACCTTGGAGCCGGCGGCCAGCTGATCCGGGGGAGACGCCGGCATCCGCGTGGGTTCAACATCCGCGTGGGTCCGGCACCCGTACCGGGTCGGCACCCGTACCTGGTCGGCACCCGCACCGGGTCGGCACCCGCACCCGGTCGGCACCCGTACCGGGTCGGCACCCGCTCGGGTCCGGTTCTCGTGCCGGGCCGGGGTCAGCCGGGCCGGTGCGTTCCCGCCGGGGTGACGACGACATCGACACGCAGGTCGTGTCCGGCGGCGGGGACCGGGTCGGTCGCGGCGTCGAGGAGTTCGTCGGCGTGGACGACGGCGATCACCGGGATCCACCGGCCCGTTTCCTCCGGCGGGATCCGCCGGTCCGTACTTTCCGGCGGGGTGTTCCGGTCCGCTCCGGCCCGGTGGGGCGGACCGGGCGTTCGGGTCGTTCCGGGTTCCCGGGGTAGCCGGGTCACCACCCGGTCGTAGTAGCCGCCGCCCTGGCCGAGCCGGTTGCCGCAGGTGTCCACCGCGAGGGCCGGGACGATAAGGGCCTCGGCCGTGCGGATGGCGTCGGCGCCGAGCCGGGGACCGTCGGGTTCCGCCCCGCCCGGGCCGGGGCCCGGCCGGGTCCGTCCGGTGTCGAGGGCCCAGTCGAGGATGCCGTCGGGGAGCGCCACGGGGAGCAGGACCTGGATCCCGCGGGCCCGCAACGCTGCGCGTAGTGGTGCGGTCCCGGGTTCGGTTGCCGTCGAGACGTAGGCGGCGACCCGGGTCGTCCCGGCGAGTTCGGGTAGGGCGAGCAGGGCCGCGGCGATCGTCCCGGCGTCGGTGGTCCGCTGCCGGACGGTCCGGGCCCGGCGCTGCGCCCGGATCCGGGAACGCAGTGCGCGTTTGCGTTCCGCCACGGGGTCCGGGGAGGTGGGTTCCCGCGGCGGACGGGGGACGGCCATCCGGGAACCCTACGAGACCGCCGGGACCCCGCGGATCCGGCGGGGTTGGCGATGGGGCGCCGTCGTCCCCCATCGGCAGGCGAACGGGTGGCGACTGAATGTATTGTTCTGTTCACTCAGTGCGTTCATTCCTGTCACGATCGTCCGGCACCGTCGGGATCCCGCACTACCGGATGAATCCGGTGGTACCGGAGGAATGGGGTCGGAACAGGTCGAATGAGGTCGGATGAGGAGGGCTCGGTGTCCTTGCGTGCCCGGCTGGCGCTGGTACTGGCGATCATCATGGTGGCGCCGCTGCTGGCGACCTGGTTGACGGTCGGCTGGCTCGTGCCGCGTACCGCCGACCGCGCCGCCGCCGTCGCCGTCGACCGTGCCGCGGGAAGCGCAGCTCAGGTCCTGGCCCAACGTTGCGCGGGGCTCGCCGACGCCGCCCGGGCCCTCGCCTCCGACCTGCGCATCCAGGTGGCCACCGGGTCGCAGATCGGGGCGCGGGCCGCCGGGACCGCCGCGATGGCCACGGCCGGGGACCGTCCCGGGGTGACCGTCGCCGTGCTCGTCGGCGACCGGGTGCTCGCCGACGCGGGACCGAGCGCCAGCGGACTGTCCGCGAGCACCTTGCAGGAGGCCGCGGCGACGTCATGTTCCCGCCGCCAGGGCGCGGTCACCGGCCCGGCGACGCTGGCCGAGAGCGTCGCCGTCACCTCCGGGGGTCGGGAGACGGCGCGTGCGGTCGCCCTGCAGCCGCTGGACGGCCCGGCGCTCACGGCGATCGCCGAACAGCTCGGGGTGCGTGGCCGGCTGCTCCTGCTGCGCGAGGCCGGTGGTGGTGTGCCCGAGGTGGTCGCCGCCTCCGGCGGGCAGGACGCTCTCGCCGCGGTCCTGCACGTGGTCGCCGGGGGAGCCGACAGCGGGCAGGCCGACGGGGTGCGGTTCCGCCTGCTGGCCGCCCCCGCCGGGGTTCCCTACCCGGTGCTCGCCGTGGAACCGATCGCCGGACGCGGCCTGCAGTGGGGGATCGCGGTCGCGGCCCTGCTCGCGCTGATCATCTCCGGGGCGCTGGTCCGCACCCTCACCCGGCGGCTGACCGGGCCGCTGGTCCGGGTCACCTCGACCGCGGAACGTCTCGGGGCCGGCGACCTGACCGCCCGGGTCGGGGTGGCCGGAACCGACGAGGTCGGCCGGCTCGCCTCGGCTTTCGACGCGATGGCCGAGTCCCTCCAGGTGAAAGTGACCGAGCTGGAGGCCAGCCGGGACGCGTTGACCGACACGTTCGAGCGGTTCGGTGAGGCG
Source organism: Kineosporiaceae bacterium (assembly GCA_037381765.1). GTDB lineage: Bacteria > Actinomycetota > Actinomycetes > Actinomycetales > Kineosporiaceae > JARRQM01. The sequence goes on along the minus strand of JARRQM010000070.1, from coordinate 1,486 downwards.
CTCGGCCGCACCCATGACATCGACGGCCTGCTCTACACCGTCGTCGAGGCGGCGATGCGCGGGGCCGACGCGGTCGTCGGTACCGTCCTGCTCGGGAACAGCCAGAACCTGGAGGAGCGGGCCTCGGCGGTCCGGGACGGCGGTCCGGCCGCGGTCATCGGCGCCCTCGACGACCTGCACCGGCTCGCCACCGATGCGGTGCGGCGCGGGGAACCCGCCGAGGTCGACGCCCTCCCCTCGGCGGGCCCGGCGATCGCGGTCCCGTTGGAACGGGAGGGGCGCACGGTCGGTGCGCTCGCGGTGGCCCGGGCCCCGGGAGCGTCCGGTCTCGGACCGTCCGCGCGCCGGGCGGTCCAGGCGCTGGCCGCGCACACCGGGACGGCCGTGGCGAATGTGCGCACCCATGAGGAGACCCGGCGGCAGTCGGTGACCGACCCGCTCACCGGGATCGGCAACTTCCGACTGCTCACCACGACCCTGGGCCGTGAGGTGGAACGGGCCACCCGGTTCGGCCGCCCGCTCAGCGTGCTCATGCTCGACCTCGACCACTTCAAGCAGGTCAATGACAACCAGGGGCATGCCTGCGGCGATGCGGTGCTCCGCGAGTTCGCCGCGCGACTGCTCGGCTGCCTGCGCGAGGTCGACCTGGTCGCCCGCTACGGCGGGGAGGAGTTCGCCGTCGTGCTCCCGGAGACCGGGGCGGACGGCGCGGAGAACGTGGCCCGTCGGGTGCTCGCCGCAGTCCGGGACGAACCGTTCACCGCACTGGGCCGGCAACTCGCCGTTACCGCCTCGGTCGGTGTCGCCTCCTTCCCCGATCATGGGCGTAGCGCCGCCGAAGTGATGCGGGCCGCGGATGCCGCCTTGTACGCGGCGAAACGGACCGGACGGGACCGATGGTGCGTGGCCGGTACGGCGGGGGACGGGCACCGGATGCCCGTGGCTCGCTAATCTCACTTGCAAGCGCACCGATCACCGGAGGATGTGCGGGGGCCGCAGGACGGGCCGCCGCGGGTTCCCGGGGCGGCGGGCCCGTTGCCGAGCAGAGAACTGGGAGTACCCATGACCGATGTCAACGAGAGCCCGGAGCGCACGCTCGGGCCGGTGGTCACCAAGGCCGTCATTCCTGCCGCCGGGCTCGGTACCCGTTTCCTGCCTGCGACGAAGGCGACCCCGAAGGAGATGCTCCCGGTCGTCGACAAGCCGGCCATCCAGTACGTCGTCGAGGAAGCGGTGTCCGCGGGCCTGTCCGACGTCCTCGTCATCACCGGGCGGAACAAGCGGTCCCTGGAGGACCACTTCGATCGTGCCTGGGAGCTGGAGGAGGCCCTCCAGGCGAAGGGGGACAGCCTGCGCCTGGCCCGGGTGCAGAAGTCCAACGTGCTCGCCGACATGCACTACACCCGGCAGGGCGACCCGCGCGGGCTCGGGCACGCCGTGCTCTGCGCGGCCCAGCACGTCGGATCCGACCCGTTCGCCGTCCTGC
>JARRQM010000069.1:0-7323 GCA_037381765.1 Kineosporiaceae bacterium | reverse complement strand
GTCATCTCCAAAGCGGTTAGTCGAGCGGGGCATATCTGGTGGGGTTCGGGGCAGGATGGGGTGTGTGGTGGAGATGTCTCGGGAGGACTTCGAGGAGGCCGTCGTCGACGCCCTCGACACGATTCCACCTGATCTTGCCCGGGCCATGGACGATGTTGTTGTGCTTGTCGAGGACGATCCCCCGTCGGGTCAGGGCGACCTGCTGGGGTTGTACGAGGGCACTCCGCTCACCGAGCGGGACTCCTGGTGGGCGGCTGGTTCCCTGCCGGACCGGATCACGATCTTCCGGAACCCGACCTTGGCGGTGTGCGGCACGGCCGCCGAGGTACGCCGGGAGGTTCGGGTGACCGTGGTGCACGAGATCGCGCACCATTTCGGCATCAGCGACGATCGACTCCATGAGCTCGGCTGGGGCGGCATCGGTGCGTAGGGGCCTGCGTGAGAGGGGGCGTCGGAGCATGAGGGCGTGAAGGCGTGAAGGGGGCGGCGCAGGGGGCGTTGGGCGACGGTCGCGCAGCTCCGGGGCGGTTTCTGTGGTGCGGGAACGCCATGGGGACCTAGGCCCCCGGCCGCTGCGGAACGCTGATGGAACTATCCGGGCAGGAGGACAGATGATGCAGGCGGCACACCCGTACCAGGTACCTGAGGGCGCCGACCCGGACGACCGCGAGTCCGGTCGCACGGACGTGCTTGACGAGGCCCAGTGTTGGGAGTTGCTGGGGCAGGTGGAGGTCGGGCGGCTGGCCGTCGCGGCGGCCGGCGAGGTGGACATCTATCCGGTGAATTTCGTCGTCGATGGGCGGTCCCTGGTGTTCCGGACCGCGGAGGGGACGAAACTGCTGGAGATCGCCCTGTCCGGCCAGGTGGCCCTGGAGGTTGACGGTTACGAGCCGGAGCACGGGCGGGCTTGGAGCGTCGTGGTCAAGGGCGGGGCCCATGATCTTGACCACTTCTCCGAGATCTATCAGGCGCAGGGCCTTCCGCTGTTCCCGTGGAACGCCGCGCCCAAGGAGCGGTTCGTGCGGGTCGTCCCGGAGCGGGTGACCGGTCGGCGGTTCACCGTCTACCGGACCCGGAGCGGGGATGAGCCGACGCTGTGATGGTGGGCTCGGCGTCTGATGCGGCTCCGATGGCGGGCCTCGCCTCGGGTGCGGCTTCACCCGAACCTTGCCACCTCGCCCTGAGTCAGTAACTGAGCGGCTACCGTGTGCGGCACGGTGACACGTTCTGCCGTCAGGTTGCCCGGGGGTTGCCCGAATGTCCCACTCGGTGGTGCTCGGCCTCGGCCTCGGATTCGGGGCCGCGGTGTACCTCGTGCTGGCCGCCTACGTGTGGATGCACCGGCGGGCTTCCGGCGGGCGCGGGCTCGTCGCCCTGCTCCTCGCCAACGTCGCCTGGAGCCTGTTCTACGCCATCGAGTTGAGTACCCGGACCGTCGCCGCAGCCCAGATCTGGTCGGGGTTGAAGTTCGTCGGCGTGGTCACCCTCGCCCCGGCCTTCTGGGCGTTCGCCACGTCCTACGCCGGGCGCCGTCGCCCCCTCGGTTCGCGGACCTTCCTGCTCCTCGCCGTCGAACCGGTGATCGTGCTCACCGCGCTCGCCGTACCCGGCGGCAGCGACCTCATCCACACCTACCAGGAGGCCCCACACACCCGCCTGGCGCACGCACCCGTCGCCGACTCGGGACCCCTGTTCTGGCCGCATGCGGTCTACACCTACGTGGTGCTGCTGGCCGCGATGGCCACCCTGGTCACCCGCCTGGTGCGGATCGCCCGCCCCTACCGGCGCCAGGCCCGGGCCCTCATCGTCGCCGTGTTCACCCCCATGGTCGGCAACGTCGCGTTCAACGTCGACCCTGGCCTGTTCGCCGGGATCGACCCGACCCCGTTCCTGTTTTCCGTCACCGCGGTCGTTCTCGTCTGGGGGTTCTTCCGGCTGCACCTGCTCGATCTCGTCCCGGTGGCCCGCAGCCTGGTCGTCGAGCAGATGCTGGACGGCGTCCTCGTCCTCGACGCCTACGGGCGGATCGTCGACGCGAACCCGTCCGGGACGACCCTGTTGCGTCGCGGCCGCGGGGACGTCGTCGGCCGGTACGCGGCGGATCTGCTGCCTGCCCTCGGCGACCTGCTCGGCCGGAACGGGGAGGTCGCCCGGGCCCGCGGGCACACCCGGCTGGGCGGCGGCTCCGGGCCGCCGGTCGACCTCGCGCTGTCCCTCACCCCGCTGACGGACGCCGACGGGTCCCGCACCGGCCAGCTCATCGTCCTCACCGACGTGTCCGAGCAGGTCGCCACCCAGCGTCGGCTCGCTTCCCTGCTGGAGGAACAGACCCGGCTCGCCGGGGTACTCCAGGCCGGGCTGAAACCGCCCGAACTGCCCACCGTGCCGGGCCTGGTGCTGGCCGCACGGTCGTTACCGAGCGGACGCGGCGGGGACGTCGGCGGCGACTTCTACGACGTGCATCCGGCGGTCGCCGGGGAGTGGGCGTTCGTCCTCGGCGACGTGTCCGGGAAAGGCGTGCAGGCGGCGGTCGTCACCTCGATGGTCCGCTACACCGTGCGCACCCTGAGCGTGCAGGGCTGGACCCCGGCGCAGGTCCTGCAGCAGCTCAACGCCGCCATGCTGGAACCGGATGACCCGGAACGGTTCTGCACCGTCGTGTACGGGCGGACCGGGCCGTTGCCCTCGGCCGGGGAACCCCCGGTGGTCCGCGAGGCGCGGGGCCGCCCCGTGGGGATGCGGCTGTGGATCGCCCTCGGCGGGCACCCCCAGCCGTTGTTGCGCCGCCGCGACGGCAGTATCGCCCCCGTCGACGTCAGCGGGACCGCGCTGGGGTTGCTGCCCGGCGTCGACATCGGGGAGACCGTCGTCGATCTCCTCCCCGGTGACCTGCTCGTCCTCTACACCGATGGGGTGATCGAGGCCCGGAACGGGGGTGAGCAGTTCGGGGAGGCCCGGCTGGCCTGGGTGGTCGGCGCGACCATGGACCGGCTCGCCTTGGTCGCCGATGTCGGCCCCACCGAACTCGTCGACGCTGTCGCTGACGCCGTCGTGACGGCCGTCACCGGGTTCGCCCGGGACCGTGACGACGTCGCCGTCCTGGTGATGGCCGTCGGGTGAATCGCTACGGCCGTCGCCGTCCTCGCTACGGCCGTCGCCGTCCTGGTGGTGGCCGGCGCCGTCCTGGTGACGGCTGCCGGGGGAACGCGTCCTGCTCGTCCCGGGCGCTTCAGCTGAGAACGTCCCGCGTGGTGAACCGGGCCCAAGCGGCCGAACCGAACACGAGCAGGTAGCCGCCCTGCAACAGGGCGTTGCTGGCGAAGGACGACCAGGCGATCGGGGTGCGCAGCAGGTCGCCCATCGATAACCACCAGTGGCTGAACAGCCACGGGTGCAGCCAGGTCAGTTGCGGGATGCCGTCGAGGATCTGCGCGATGATCGCGAGCGACACGGTGGCCGCCATCGCCCCCACCGGTACGTCGGTGACCGTCGAGATGAAAACTCCGATCGCGGCGAGCCCGAGCATCGACACGGCGACGTACCCGGCGACGAGGAGGGTCCGCACGATCGACTCGGGGACCCCCACGGTGTCCCCGGAGAGCAGGGTGACCGGCCCGATCGGGAACAGCGCGAGGGCCACGACGGTCCCCGCGAGCACGACGGTGAGTGGGGCAGCGGCACAGAACACCATCGCGGAGACGGCCTTGACGGCGAGCAGCCGGGTCCGCCCGGCCGGCGCCACCAGCAGGTAGCGCAGGGTGCCCAGCCCGGACTCCCCGGCGACGCTGTCCCCGGCGACGACGCCGACGGCAAGGGGCAGGAACAGGGAGGTCGACATGATCAAGCTGGTCACGCCGAGGAACAACCCGTTCTGGGTGACCCGGTCGAGCATCGGCGGGCCCTCCCCGGGGGTCGGCTCGGCGATCGTTTTGATCACCACGCCGAGCAGTACCGGGACGCCGGCGAGGACGGCGAGGATCGCGAGAGTGCGGCGCCTGCGGAACATGGTGACCAGTTCGGAGCCGAACAGTCCCCGGCCCCGGTGGCGGTCCGGACGGCGGTGGGGCAAACGATGGCTCAGCTGATGGTTCAGGCGGTGGGACAGGTCCCGGCCCGGGGCCAGGATTCGGTCCCGGATCCGTTTCCCGTTCTGCGGCAGGTCAGTGCGCAACCTCGAACCCCTCCCCGGTCAGCGCGACGAAACGGTCCTCCAGACTCGCCCGCTGCACGGTGAACCCGCGTATCCGGACCTCCGCGGAGACCAGTGCGACGACGATGTCCTCCGGCGCCGGCGGGTCGGACGCTCCGTTGCCCGACCCCGGGCCGTCGGGTGACAGGGAGCCGCGGACCCGCGTCCCGTCCGTCTCGACGGCGCCCAACCCGAGTCCGGTGAGCACGTCGGCGGCGCGGGCACCGTCCGGGGTGTGCACCTGAACCCAGGTTCCGCCGCCGGGGCCGTCCCCGGCCGCGAGTTCGGCCAACGGGCCCTGGGCGACCAGCCGTCCGGAACTCATCACCCCGACATGGGTACACATCTGCTCGACCTCGGAGAGTAGGTGTGAGGAGACGAAGACGGTCGTCCATCCGCGGCGAGGTCCCGGACCAGGGCCCGGACCTCTCGGGTGCCCTGCGGGTCGAGTCCGTTCGTCGGTTCGTCGAGGACGAGCAACTCCCGGGGTGCGAGCAAGGCGGTGGCCAGCCCCAACCGTTGTTTCATCCCGAGCGAGTAGGTGCGCACCCGGGACCCGGCGGCGCCGGTGAGCCCGACCCGGTCAAGGGCCTGCTCGACCCGTTCGCGGCGGGTGCGTCGGGAGGAGTGTTTGTCCGCGGCGTCGAACCGGTGCAGGTTCGCCGCCCCGGACCGGAACGGGTAGAACGCCGGCCCTTCGACGAGGGCACCGACCCGGGGGAGCACCGCGGCGAGGTCGTCCGGGACGGGCCGGCCGAGTAGCCGCATCGTCCCGGAGCTGGGCGAGGCGAGGCCGAGCAGCATCCGGATGGTCGTCGTCTTCCCCGAGCCGTTCGGACCGAGGAACCCGTACACGCTCCCGGTGGGGACGGCGAGGTCGATGCCGTTGACGGCGGCCCGGGCCCGGAACATCTTGGCCAGGCCCTCGGTGTGCACTGCCGTACCGGTCACGCTGCCTCCCGTGCGGCTGCGGCGACGAGGGCGTCCACCGGGACCGCCCCGAGAAGGACCCGCCCGTCGGCGGTGAACAGGATGCTGAACAGGGTGGTGCGCAGGGCCCTGCCGTCCCCGGCCGGGACGGTGAGCCGGCCCAGGAGATCCAGGTCCGTTCCGGTGCACCCGGCGGACCCGCCGGAGGTGCCGGGGGTCGTGTTGGGGGATGTGGTCCCGCCGGTCCCGTCGGACGTGCCGGACCCGCCGGCGAATGCCCCGAACAGGGAGGCCGCGTCGGTGAGTTCGAGGACGGTGGTCCACCCCGTGCCGATCAGCCGGATCTTTGGCGCCCCGGCAGCGTCCGGGGATGTCTCCGCGGTGCCGTCCGGGGTGCCGGTCGGCGAGCTGCTCGGGGTGCCGGACGGGGTGGCACTCGGCGTTCCGGTCCGGTCGTCGGCCTCGCTTCCGGTGCCCGGCAGGGTCAGCGGCAGGACCCGGGCCGCCTCCGGCGCGGTGAACGCGAACCGCTCCGCCTTCGGGCGGCCCAGATCGACGGAAGTGAATTCGGTGCTCAGTACGGCGTCGTCGGGGCCGCGCGCGAATACCTCGACACGAAGCGGGAACCCGGTGTCCGCGTCGGTGGCGACCACCACCCGGTCGATGAGCGTGCCGGACGTCCGCGGGGTGATGACGAGGGTGCGGGCGGGGCGTCCGGCGACGCGGACCGGGGTTCCCTCGGTGAGTGCGGTGCTCGGTCCGGCCAGCTGCACGAGCACGGGGGCGAGGAGTTGCGGTACCGGTATCGGGAGCGGCCACGGGCTCATCGCCTGCGGGCCGGTGGACTGGCCCGCAGGCGAGCGATGCCCGGTCGGGACCGGGAGCGAGCCGTGCCCGACCAGGCTCTCACGGGCGGAGTAAAACCACAGTTCGGAACCGGAACGGACGAGGTCGGTCTCATCGACCAGGTCGAGTACTTGGATGCGGATCCGGTCCGGGCCGTCCACCCACATCCGGAGGGTGAGGTCCTCGGTGAGTACTCGTACGGCGAGCTGCTGCACCAGGTCGTCCGCGGTTACGGCGGGGTCTACTTGGTCGGTCTGGTCGACGGGGCCCTCCGGCGGCGGTTCGCCGCTGTCGTTCCCGTTCCCCTCGTTCCCGTTCCCCTCGGCGTCCGTGTCGCTGCCGGTTCCGTCCCCTGTGCCGTTCCCCCCGTTCCCTCCGTTGCCGCCGTGCTGGGTCCCGTCCGTACCGGTCAGTCCGGTGAGGGTGGCGAGTCCGAGGTCGGCGTGGGTGGTGACGGTTCCGGAGAAGGTGTCGACGGGGCTGGCGAGCAGTCCGGCGATGAGCTGTGCCGGTGTCCGCGAGGTGAGCTGCGGGGGCCGTTCCGCGGTGGCATCCGCGATAGCGGACAGCCCGAGGATCGCCGCGGTCATGGTGACCGGGACGAACCAACGGACTGAGGGGGGCACCGCGGGGAGCACGGTGCTGAGCCTACGTCGGCATCGTCCTCGATACCGGATCCCCCGATCTTCCGCGTGCAGTTTCTTGATCATTCATTGGGGGCTCCGCGCGTACCCGCGACGGGATTCATGCCCGCCCGGGATGGGTTCCGGGGTCTCCGGTGGGGAATCCGCCGAACGGATGACCGGAAAACGCACGCGAGGCACTGCGGCGCACAGTAGTGTCGTAGACACGAAGCGTGAGGCACTTGATCCGGGGAAACGCCGGAGGAGCCACACGCGACAGGCGCCACAAGCGCCCCGGAGACCACGACCGGCGGCGGCGGCCCCCGACGCCCGCCGCCGGTCGTGTTTTCGTTTTGCCGACCCCGTTGTTCCGGGGTTCCCCCTGTCGGGGTTTCCCGCCGTGAACCCTCGGCTCGGCCGGGAGTGAGGTGCCGGTCCCGCCCCGCCATCTCGTCCACCTCGTTGGTTCTGCCGATCCGTCCGGCGCGGTCCGCGCCTCCGGCGCCTCCGGGCCTTCGGGGAGGGGGTAGTCGTCGCACGGTCCGGGGGCCCGTCGAACCACCACCGGTGGCAGCCTCCCCGCCGCCGCTGCTGCCGCTGCTGCTGCCTCCGCCTCCGCCTCCACCTCTGCTGCCTCCGCCTCCGCTGCCTTCTCCTCCGGGGGCGATGCGGGATCCGGTCGCCGCTGTCGCGGAACTCGCTGAGGAAGTGGCGGCCCTGCCGTTCGTGACAGGG
>JARRQM010000068.1:0-8467 GCA_037381765.1 Kineosporiaceae bacterium | reverse complement strand
CCCAACCCCGCCCCCGGCAGCTGCCGCTCCGGCCGGTCCGGAGCCGGTGGATTCCGGGGCCGTGCCCCCGGCCGCTCCGGGGCGGCCCCGTCCTGAGAGGTCTGCCCGGATGGTGTCGGAGGAGACGACGGAGTCGGTCGAACCGTTCTCCCCGGAGGACATCGCCCGGGCCGCCGCCACGTCGTCACCCGCACCGACGCCTGCACCGACGCCTGCACCGACGCCTGCACCTGGACCACCGGTCCCGCCCCCGCCATCGGCGGTATCTCCGTTCCCCATCGCGGGGCCCGGAACGAGGCCGGGGAGTCCGCTCCCGGGGGAGACGACCGAGCCCACCGGCCGGCCCGGTTCCGGTCTTCCGGGAGAGACGACGGAGCCCACCGGGCGGGCCGGTTCCGGTCTTCTGGGGGAGACGACGGAGCCCACCGGCCGGGCCGGCTCCAGCTACCCCGAGGCACCCTCGGCTTCGGTACCTCCGGCTCCGGTACCCCCAGCACCGGTACCCCCGCCTCCGGCACCTCCAGCTCCGGCATCTCCGACTCCGGTACCTCCGGCTCCGGCATCTCCGGCACCGGTAGGCCAGGCTCCGGTACCCCCGGCTTCGGTACGCCCAGTTCCGGTACCCCCGCCTCCGGTACCTCCAGCACCGGTACCTCCGGCACCGGTACCTCCAGCACCGGTACCTCCGGCACCGGTACCCCCGGCTCCGGCATCTCCGGTTCCGGCACCCCCGGCACCGGAATACCCGGCCGTCCCGACGACCGGTCCCGCGGATGCGACCTTCCGCTTCGACTCGGCGCTGTTCGGGCAGCCTCCCGAAGCGCCGGTGTCCGAGCCACCGGGCTCCGGGCCGGCGGCGCCAGGTTCCGGGGCGTCGTGGCCCCTGTCACCGGCGTCCCCGCCGCCGACCGCCCTGACCCCGGCACCGCACACCACTCCGGACGGGATTCCGCACGTCGACCGCGACCTGTTCGGTGCCCCGGGCGCCGAGGCGGCGCCCGCATCCGGTCCGGGTGCGCGGGCCGGGGCCAGCGAGATGACCGAGCGGTTCACCCCCGGCCGGCTCCATCCGGAGCCCACACTGCATGCGGACAGTCTCCCGGTCAGCCGCGCGACCCCGGCGGCTCCCTGGTCGGGTCGCTCCACTCCGGGGACCCCACCACCGAACTGGGGTTCGCTCACCGCGCCCAGCCCGGAACCGCCCAAGCGCCGTCGCAGCCGCGTGCTCATCGCCGTACTGCTGGTGCTCGCCCTCGTCGGTGCGGCTGCTGGGGCCGCCTTCACCATCGAGCCGATCGGCGTCGCCCTGCACCTGCGGCCCAGCCCCCGGGACCTCGCCACCGAGGCGGGAACCCGGTTCCTGCAGGGCTGGCAGTCCGGTGACTACGAGGCGATGCAGTCCGTCGTCGTCGACGCCGAGGACGACATGGCCCGGGTGTACGGGGGGCTGGCCGAACGGCTCAAGGTGAAGAGCACCTCGGTCACCATCGGACCCTCGCCCTCGACGGGCGCGGTGACGTTACCTGGGACGGCGTCGTCCACCTGGAGAAGTCCGGGGAGGTGTGGCGGGTCCGGTTCACCTCCGACACCGTCTACCCCGACCTCCACGTCGGTGAACGCCTCGACCTGCTCTCCACCTCGGCCCCCCGGGGGCGGCTGCTGGACCGCAACGGCAAACTGCTGTCCTCCGACGCCGATCTGGCCAGCAACCTCGTCGGCAAGGCAGGGAATGACGACACCGACCCGACGGGACTGCAGCGGGTGTTCGACGCCCAGCTCGGTGGTGTCCCGAGCACCCGGTTGGCCATTGTCGACGTGATGCACGGCACCGTCGTGGACATCCTGCACGAGTGGAATTCCGACGCCGGCAAGGACCTGCGCACGACGATTGACCTGCAGATGCAGAAGGCCGCGCACCGGGCGCTGGCCAAGGTTCCCGGCACCGCGGCCCTGGTCGCCATCGACACCCGCACCGGTGAGGTGCTCGCCCTGGCCAGCCAGCCCACCTCCGGCCTGCCTGCGGCCTTCGCCTCCTACTACGCGCCGGGATCCACGTTCAAGATCGTCACCGCGACCGCGGCCCTGATGGCCGGGAGCACCCCGCAGAGCCCGGTCCAGTGCAGCAAGACGTACAACGTCGAGGGCCGCGTGTTCAAGAACGCCGAGGACGCCCCGGACACCACTGCCTCGCTCACCGATGTCTTCGCCGAGAGCTGCAACACCGCCTTCATCCGTCTCGAAGAGGAACTGCCCGACGGCGCCCTGCAGAAGGCCGCGGAACTCTACGGGTTCAACGGTCCCGCCCCGCTGCCGGTGTCGAGTAAGGGCGGCAGCATGCCCGCACCGGCGAGCAAGGTCGAGGCCGCGGCCGACTCGATCGGCCAGGGCAAGGTCGAGGCGAGCCCGCTGCAGATGGCCTCGGTCGCTGCCGGCGTCGCCTCCGGGACCTGGCACCAGCCGCGGATCGTCGCGGACTGCCCGGACTGCGTCTCCCACGAGATCCCGGTCGCCAAGCAGGTCCAGCCACTGATGCGGGCCGTGGTCACCTCCGGGACCGGGACCGCGGCCGCGGGCGTACCCGGCGGCCCGGTCTACGCGAAGACCGGTACCGCCGAGTTCGGCAGCGGCTCCCCGCCGAAGACCCACGCCTGGTTCGTCGGCTACCAGGGGGATATCGCCTTCGCCGTCTTCGTCGAGAGAGGCGCCTACGGCGGGACGGTGGCCGCGCCGATCGCCGCGGCGTTCCTCACCTCCGTCCAGGGACGGTAGGCCGCCTGCCCGGCCCGGGCTACTTCCGTCGGGTGAAGGCGACGAGCACGGGTCCGATCCGGGCATCGGCCGGGGCCGGGGCCCCGCAGCCCGGGGCGGACGCACCGTCCGGGGTCCGGGCGGCCGCGGCACAACCGCCGCAGCCGCCGGTCGGGCATCCGGCGGCGAGCACCGTCGCGTCGAGGTGACCGGATCGTTGCAGGTGATGTACCGCGGCGTCGACGACGGTACGGTCCAGCCCGGTACGCCGGGCCAGCTCGGCGAGGGTTCCGGCACCGTCGTCGACAGCGGCGAGGACCGCCCGGAGCGGCCCGCCCGGCCCCGACTCCGGACCGTGCTCTGATGTTTCCGCGTCCGCTCCGGCCTGTCCGGCCGGTCCCGGTCCGGACCTCCCGGTGTCGCTCACAACCGGCTGCCGATCTGGAAGACGGCGACCGCCACGGACCAGGCGAGGACGAGCTGCATCCCCACCCCGAAGGCGGTCCACCGCCAGCCGATCTCCCGGCGCTGCGCGGCGAGGGTTGCCACGCAGGGCGTGTAGGCGAGCAGGAAGACCAGGAACGCCCAGGCCGCCGCCGCCGGGTGACCGTTCGACGCGGCGGTGAAGTCGGCACGGACCGCGGGGGCGAGCTCGTCGGGTCCGACGGTCCGTGCCTGGCCGGAACCGTCCTCCTGCTGGGCGGCGTAGGTCTGGGACCACACCGAGATCACCCCTTCCTTGGCGACGAAGCCGGTGATCAGCGCCCCGGTGGCGTGCCAGTCGCCGAATCCGGCGGGGGCGAACACGGGGGTGAGGGTGCGGGACACGGAGGCGAAGACGCTGTTCTCGACCGCGGGCCGGTCCGCACCTGCCGGGCCGGGCCCCGCGGGGACCGCCTGGAGCACCCAGACGACGGCGACGGCGGCGACGATGATCCCGCTCGCGGTGGCGAGGAAACCGCGGACCCGAACCCAGGCGACCTGACCGACCAGGCGAGGGACCGGCAGGTGGTAGGGCGGCAGGTCGAGGACGAGTGGGTCCGGCGGGAAGGCGCGTAGCAGGGTGCTGCGCAGCAACCGGCCCGCTGCGACGACGAACACGAGGGAGAGCAGATACATGATGAACACCGTGCTGGCGGTGTTGTCGGGGAAGAAGATCGAGGCGACCAGCAGGTAGACGGCGAGCCGGGCACTGCACGAGGTGAACGGCACGAGCAGGGCGGTGAGCAGGCGGTGCCGGGCGTCCCCGAGTACCCGGGTGGCCGCCACCGCGGGGACGTTGCAGCCGAACCCGACGATGAGCGGCAGGAATGCCCGCCCGGGCAGGCCGAGGGCGCGCATCACCCGGTCGGTGACCACGGCTGCGCGGGCCATGTACCCGGAGTCTTCGAGTACCGCGAGCAGCCCGAACATCAACGCCATCATCGGGACGAAGGTGAGCAGCATGCCGACCCCGGACAGCAGCCCCTCGACGAGGAACCGACCCACCCATCCATCGGCGAGATCCGCCCGTTCCAGGGCCTGGCGGACCCCGTCCGTCACCGGACCGGTGAGGAGCCAGCTGAGGGCCTCCTGCAGGGGCCGGGCCACGGTCGTGGTGATCTGGAACACCGCCCACATCAGGGCGAGGAACAGGACCGGCCCGAACACCGGTGAGGTGGCTACCTGGTCGATGCGGTCGGAACGGGTCGGCCGGTCCGGTAGCCCCGTGCGGTGCCGTACCGAGGAAGCGACGACCCGGTCGATCCAGGTGAACCGTTCATCCGCGGCGAGCAGCGGGTCGGCGGCGTCCCCGGCTGTGTCCCCGAGGGGGTCTCCGGCGGGGTCTCGGCGGGGGGCTCCGGCGGTGTTCTCGGGGTGGTCGTCGTCCCGGGCCGCGTGACCGGGCGCGTCCCGGGGCACGGGTCCGGTACCGGGGGCGGCTCCCTTCCCGGCCGGGTCGGGGAGGGACGGGGGCGCCGCCGGGGGTGGGGACAGCGCCCGGGGCCGTTGCGTGGGGACGGCGCTCCCGGTGGCGCGGGCGACGACAGTGCCGAGGGCGGTGGCGCTGTCCCGGCGGCGCGGGTCGACCGCGACGACCGGGACACCCACCGCGGCGGACAACCGGTCGGCGTCGACGGCGAGGTTCCGCCGGTGCGCCACATCGGACATGGTCAACGCGACGACGAGGCGCAACGGCAGCTCGCGGAGTTCGGCGAGCAGGTACAGGCCCCGGGCGAGGGCGGTGGCGTCGAGGACGACGACGACACAGCAGGGGCGTTCCTCCGGGGGCGCGTCGCGGAGCAGCGCCCGGGTGAGCGCCTCATCCGGGGAGAGCGGGGTCAGGCTGTAGGCCCCCGGCAGGTCGACCACGTCGACGGTCATGCCGGGCAGTGCCCAGCTGCCGTGCCCGACCTCGACGGAGGTGCCCGGCCAGTTTCCGGTGTCACGGCGGGCCCCGGTACAGGCATTGAACAGGGTGGACTTGCCGACGTTCGGGGCTCCGGCGAAGGCAACGACCGGGTGGGCGCCCCGGGGGGTCCCGGCGCCGGCCGCGCAGGTGAGTGCCTCGGGCGGGGTGCGCTCCCCGCTCATGCCGACCCGTCCGGGACCGGAACTTTCGGGTCGTCCGGGGCCGGGACGGATACCAGGATCCGGGTGAGCAGTTCCCGGCCGACGACGACCCGGGCCTGCCCGACGGCGACGAGCCTGCCGCCCCCCACGGTCCGCAGCAGGGGTCGGGCCAGGGCGCCCGGCCGGAGCCCGAGCTCGGCGAGCCGTTGCCGAACCGGCCGGCTCACGGTGCCGCCGTGCGCGATCACGGCGCTCGATCCGATCTCCAGATCGGCGAGCGTCCGGGGCTCCGCACGTGTCATGTGAGCAAGGATAGGTTTACCTACTGCAGAGGGGGGAAGGCTTCGGACCGGAGTGTCCTCCGTCCGGCCCGCCCCCGGACAGTCCCGGTGCGCCCCCGACGGCACCGGTATCCGGCCCCTGACCGGCGTATCCGTGGGAGAACGGCCTTCTTCGCGGGGCGGAGCGGGATATTCCGGGCGGGAGGGGATTCTGTCCTCGGTCAACCAGCCCGTCGTGGTGCAGGGTGGGGGCATGACGGAGATGCCGCCCCCTGGCTGGTACCCGGATCCGGCTCGTCGCAGCGACGAACGCTGGTGGGACGGGACGCAGTGGACCACGAATACACGCTCCACACCTTCGGGACCGGGGAGCCCGGAACCCGGGGCCGCCGTCTCCGGCGGGCCCGCTGAGGGGGAGCCGCGGACACCCGACCCGGTGGAGTCCGCCCCGGTGGAGTCCGCAACCCCGGAACCTGCCGCGCCGGAACCGGTGGCCCCGGAACCGGTGGCCCAGGAACCGGTGGCTCAGGAACCGGTGGCCCAGACGCCGGTGGCCCCGGAACCGGTGGCCCCGATGCCGGCGGCCCCAATGCCGTCTGCTGCGGAGCCGGCGGTTCCCGCTGCCCCGGGCCCTGCCGTTCCCTCCCCGTGGGCGACTCCGGGACCCCCGTCCACAGGCCACCCGGGGCCGGGACCGTACCCCGGGGCGGAACAACCAGGTGCAGGTCCGTATCCGGGGCAACCCGGTGCAGGTCCGTATCCGGGGCAACCGGGTGCAGGTTCGTATCCGGGGTACCCGGGTGTGGGGCAACCGGGGCAGCCCGGTGCGGGACAGCCGGGTGGCGGGCCGTATCCGGGGTACCCCGGTGCGGGGCAACCGGGTGCAGGTCCGT
The DNA here is from genome assembly GCA_037381765.1 of Kineosporiaceae bacterium. Lineage (GTDB taxonomy): Bacteria > Actinomycetota > Actinomycetes > Actinomycetales > Kineosporiaceae > JARRQM01. The sequence goes on along the minus strand of JARRQM010000068.1, from coordinate 1,992 downwards.
ACCCGGGGCAACCCGGTGCGGGTCCCTATCCGGGCCAGTTCGCCCCGGGGCCGCCCAGCGGTGCGGTACCGCAGCCCGGCGTCCCGTACGCCGGCGGTCCGCAGCCCGGTGCTGCCGCCCCGGCAGGCGGGGGCGCACCGGGAACCGGTTATCCGGGGGCACCCGGCTACCCCGGGATGCCCCCGCAGGTTTACGGGGTGAAACCGACGACCACCGTTGACGGTGTACCTCTCGCGGGACTCGGCAGACGGTTCGTCGCCCGGCTGATTGACGGGCTGCTCACCGGGACCGTGGCGACGCTGCTCACGTTGCCCTTCCTGCTCACCTTCCTGCAGGGGGTCTCGGACTGGGTGGACGAGCAGAACCGCATCCTGGAGCAAGGGGGCGTGATGACCTCCGACCCGTTCACCATCTACTCCCAGACCGGGTTCTGGACCTATGCAATGGTGTCCCTGGCCGCGTACGTCCTCGTCACCGGCCTGTACACGGTGCTGCTGATCCGGTTCAAGGGCGCCACCCTGGGCAAGAAGGCGATGCATGTCCGGGTCCGCCCGGTGGCGGCCGAGGGCCTGCCGACCTGGGGTCAGGCCACCACCCGCTGGCTCATGTACGAGGTTCTCGGCGAGATAGTCAGCATGTACGCGCTGCTGGACATCCTGTGGCCGTTGTGGGACACGAACAAGCAGGCGTTGCACGACAAGGTGGCGAAGACCATCGTGGTGTCCGCGCCCTGAACGGGTGCCGGTGACCCCTTCGCCGGGTAGCGGCGCAGCGGGGCTCCGGCTTTGTGGAGGTCCGGCACGCGGAGGTTCAGGACAGGGGCTCACGGGGCGGACGCCGGAGCGTCCCCCGTGGTCGCCGGTGAGGTGACGGCGTCCGGTAGGACGACGGACACCCGCCGGTTCGCGGCCCGCCCCGCAGCCGTGGCGTTGTCCCCCACGGGGTCGTCCTCGCCGGCGCCGCGGGCGACGACGGACAGGCCGGGGAGGTCCGCGAGTTCCTCGCCGAGGAAGACGGCCACGGCCCGGGCCCGGCGCAGGGACAGTCGGGCGTTGTAGGCGGCCGTGCCCACCGAGTCGGTGTACCCGGTCACCGTGACGGCACCGGTCGGGGCCAGTTCGCGGATCTGCGCGACGACGAGGGCGAGGATCTCCCGGGCGTGCGGGGTGAGCGTGTCGCTGTCCAGGGCGAACAGCACATCCGCGGACAGGTCGTAGGTGCGTGTCTGCGGCTGGAAGGTGACGCCGCTGGGGAGCGGGCCGGGGACCGGACCCACCGGGGCCGCCCGGGTCTGGGCTGCCGCGGGCGCCGGGACCGCGGTATCGCTGAGGGTGCCCCGAGCCGTCCAGACGAGCAGGGCCGCTGCGGTGAGCAGCATGGCCGAGCCGAGGGCGGTTCCGCGTAGCCGGCGCATCCGGCGTGAGGTGGGTGGCGGGCGCCGCGGCAGCGACGGAAGGAGTGCCTCAACCGGCGCGGCGGAGGGGCCCGGCGGGGCCGGCGGAACCGGCGGTGGGGCCGGCTGCCGTCCCTGGCCCACGGTGACCCGGCGCTGCCCGGGGGGGAGGGTGGCGCGCAGTGCCGCCACCGCGGTGAGCGCGGCGTCGCCCTGCGGCGCCGGATCGTCGAGGAGACCTTGCAGGGTGCCCCGGTCCGCCCAGAGGGAGATGGCGGTGACGGCCGTCCCGTCATGGGCGTACTGCAGTCGGGCGAGCACCCGTCCCGTCCGGGAGTCACCGGCGACCCCGAGTAGGTCCCCGGTGCGAGTCCCGGTGAGCAGCACTTCATCGGTCACGCTACCGGGGGCGATGTAGCGGTGCCGCACCGTGTACTCAAGGTCGGGGAAGGCGGTGAGCAGGGCGGCTACGGCTGCGGACACTTCGTCACGTCCGTGGCACCGGAAGGTGAGGGAGGGGATTGCCAGCTCCACCTCCGCGGCGAACAGGCCGGCGTGTTCGAGCAGGTTCCGCTGCTCCACCGCGAGGAGCAGCGCCG
>JARRQM010000067.1:0-7638 GCA_037381765.1 Kineosporiaceae bacterium | reverse complement strand
GCCGCCCCCGGCAGCAACAGGCGCAGGGCGGTCACCGGTGGTTCCCGCCGTCCAGGAACACCGTCGAATGCCCCGGTAGCCGCCAGCCCCCCGGGACCGTCTCGGTCGGATCCCAGGACAGCAGCACCCGGCCGTCCTCCGGTCCGGGGAGGACGGCCGGGCGGTCGGCCAGGTTGACCAGGATATGTACCCGACCCCGGCGGACCACGACCCAGCGGTCCCCGTCCCCGTCCCCGTTCCCGTCGTTGGTTCCGTCGTTGGTCCCGCTGCCGGCCCGGTGCCCGCTGCCGGGCCCGGCCGGTCGGACACCTCGACCCCGACCTCGCGGAGGTCATCCGCGCGCAGGTCCGGTTCGCGGCGGCGGAGCGCGAGGAGCTCGCGGTACCAGGCGAGCAGCCGGGCATGTGCGGGGCGTTCCGGTTCGGACCAGTCCAGGACGGCGGAATCCCGGGTGGCCGGGTCCTGCGGGTCGGGGACCTCATCCGGGGGCCAGCCGTGCCGGGCGAACTCCGCGCGACGCCCGTCCCGGACGATCGCGGCCAGCCCCGGGTCGGGGAACCCGCTGAAGAACGGCCACGGGGTGCCCGCCCCCCACTCCTCACCCATGAACAGCATCGGGGTGAACGCGGAACCGAGGAGCAGGGCCGCACCACCGGCGAGCAGCCCCGGCGGGACGCTGCCGGACAGCCGGTCACCGGCGGCCCGGTTCCCCACCTGATCGTGGTTCTGCAGGCTGACCACGAACTGGTGCCCGCGGTGCCGGTCCGGGTCGATGGGCCGGCCCCAGGGCCGGCCGCGGAAGGCCGAATGCTCCCCCGCATGCCGGAACACCCGGGTGAGGGTGCGGGCGAGCACGTCCAGACCGGCGAAGTCGGTGTAGTAGCCCTGCCGTTCCCCGGTCAGCGTCACGTGCAGGGCGTGATGGACGTCGTCGGCCCACTGCGCGGTCATCCCGAGCCCACCGGCCTCGGTCGGCTCGACGGTGCGCGGGTCGTTGAGGTCGCTCTCCGCGACGAGGGACAGCGGCCGGCCGAGGTCATGGCTGAGGGCGGCGACCTCGTCGGACAGCTGCTGCAGCAGGTGCCGGGCGGACCCGTCACGGAGGGCGTGCACGGCGTCCAGGCGCAACCCGTCGAGATGGAAGTCCCGCAGCCAGTGCGCGGCGCTGTCACACACCCAGCGACGCACCTGGGTGCTGCCGGGGCCGTCGAGGTTCAGCGCCTCCCCCCACGGGGTGGTGTGCGCGGAGGTGAAGTACGGGCCGAACTCGGGAAGGTAATTCCCGGACGGGCCGAGATGGTTGTGCACCACGTCGAGGCAGACCCCGAGCCCGCGGACGTGGCAGGCGTCGACGAACCGTTGCAGGGCAGCCGGGCCGCCGTACCCCTCATGCACCGCGTACAGGGCGACCCCGTCGTACCCCCAACCGCGGTCCCCGTCGAAGGCGGCGACCGGCATCAACTCGACGACATCGACCCCCAGCGCGACGAGGTGGTCCAGCCGGGCGATCGCCGCGTCGAGGGTCCCCCCGGCGGTGAACGTCCCGACGTGCAGCTCGTAGCAGACCGCCCCGCGCACATCCGCCCCCGGCCAGGCATCGTCGGCCCACCGGTGCCGTTCCGGGGAGAACACCCGGCTGGGGCCGTGCACCCCGTGCGGTTGCCATGCGCTGCGCGGGTCGGGCCGGTCGGGCCCCCCGTCCAGGCTGAACGCGTAGTCGGTGCCGTGACCGGCGCCGTGCACCTCGACCGCCCACCAGCCGCCACGTTGCCCCCGGAGGGGTTCGCGGCGGGGCGGCGCGGGGCCGGTGCCGGGCAGGACAAGGTCGACCTGGTGGGCGTGCGGTGCCCAGACCCGGAACACGTGCATCGGACCAAGCCTGCCAAGGAGTCACCCCGATGCACAGCATGTCTGCGGATGTGGGATGTCACAGCGCCCCGTCCGTGGAACCCACCCCGCCGCGTATCCGGTGGGCAGACCCCGGAATCGTCCCTCGTCCGCTCCCCGGGAGGTAGCGTGGGCTGCGGCGGGAGAACAACGGAACGGGCCGGGGGAGAGGGGGAGGACACGGGAGAGATGACCAGCGGACCCTGGGGTGAACACCCCGGATCCCCACCGGCGCTGCCTCCCGGCCAAGCCGGGGCCGGCGCGCCCGGCGGACCCGGTGCGCCCGGCGGGCAGCCTGACGGTTCCGGGACGCCCGCACCGGGGCACGGGTCCCCGGGAGGAGCGTCCCCGGGGGGCCCGTACCCAGGGGCCCCGTACCCAGGGGCTGCGTACCCAGGGGCTGCGTACCCGGGGGCCCCGTACCCGGGTCACCAGGCGGGATACGGATACCCGGTGGTTCCCGCGCACCCGGGCTACCCGCCTTCCTCGATGTCACCCCAGGATGAGCGGCTGTGGGCGATGCTCGCGCATATCGGCGGTCTCCTGGTGCCGTTCGCCTGGCTGATCATCTACTTCGTGTACCGGGACCGCGGTCCGTTCGTCCGCGCGCATGCGGCCGAGGCCGTGAACTTCCACCTCTCGCTGCTCATTTACCAGGTCGTGGGAATCCTTCTATCTTTCGTGTTGATGATCGTCACCATGGGGCTCGGGCTGTTCCTGATCGTCCCGTTGCTGTTCGGGCTGGGGATCTATGCGATCGTCGCGGTCATCATGGCGGCGATCGCAGCCAATCAGGGCCGGCCGTTCCGATACCCGATGACGATCCGGATGGTGAACTGACCCCGGAAGGCGAACGACCCCGGACGGGGACCGTTCCGGACGGCGGACCGATCCGGGAAGGTGAACCGTCCGATGACTGCGGCGCGACCGGACGGGCCCGTGACGGAACCGGTCGGTAGGCTCGCGCTGGTGCCGCAGGGGCCGCACCTTCCGGTTGCCCCAGGGGCATGGGAGCGACAACCTCGCGGGAGCGCAGCGTGACGGACACGGCGGCGGGCAGCACGACGAGCACGGTTCCCGCTACGGGGACGGGGACGGATCCGGTCCCGGGAATGGATGCAGGGTCCGGAAGGGACCCGGTTCCGCGGAGCCGGGACGGCAGCGTGCACGTGACCGATGAGCGGTTCAATACCGCCTCGCACCTGTTCGCCGCCTGCTTCGCGCTCGCCGGGGCCGCCCTTCTCATCGCGCAGGCGGGGGCGGCCGGTGACCCGTGGGCGATCGTGGGGATGAGCGTGTACGGCTTCTCTCTCGTCGCGCTGTTCGCACTCAGCACCATGCACCACGGACTGGATCGGGGTCCCCGGGTCAACGCGGTACTGCGCACCCTCGACTACGACGCGGTCTTCCTGCTCATCGCGGGTACGGTCACCCCCCTGGTCCTGGTGCTCTTCCGGAACGTGTACGGGTGGGCGGTCCTCGGCACGGTATGGGCCATCGCCGCGGCCGGGATCGTCGTACGTTCCGTGTTGCGGCATCTGCCGAAGTACTTGACGAACACCTTGTACATCGCCCTCGGCTGGATGCCGGTGCTGCTCATCGGGGCGGACCCCTCCCTGTCGTGGGGGGCACTCGCGTTGATGGCCGCGGGGGGTCTCGTCTACAGCGGGGGTTTCGTCGTCTTCGTCGCGGAACGGCCGAACCCGTGGCCGGGGGTGTTCGGGTTCCACGAGATCTGGCACGTCCTCGTCGCCGTTGCGGCATTCCTGCACTACCTGCTCATGTACCGGTACGTGCTGCCGGGAACGTCCTGACCGCTCGGCGGCTGCGGAGTCGATACGGAGCGCCGCGGGTGCGCCGCGGGGCCCTGCGGGGTGCCCGGTGCACCCCCGTCCGGGCGGTCCGGGGGCGCTGCGGAAGTGCTGTTCCCGGGGCTCGGGAATAGCGAGGGCGGCGTCCGGGCGGTCCGGGGCCGATAGGCCATGATGGGCCGATGGCGAAGAAATCCCGCAGGAAGTCATCCGAGAAACCCCGCGAGGACACGCCGGCCCGGTTGGCGGAACTGCTCGCCGTCACGGACGGGTTCGACCTCGCCGGGGTCGACCCGGCCGCGACCCCGGGATTCCGCGGCGGTAAGGCCGAGGGGACGGCGGCACTGCAGGCGGCCCAACCCCGCCTGTCCGACCTGCAGGAACGCCTGTGGGCGGCCTCCCGGGGCGGGGCGACGGCCAGCGTGCTGCTCATCCTTCAGGGGATGGACACCGCGGGGAAGGGCGGCATCCTCCGGCACGTGGTCGGCAGCGTCGACCCGCAGGGGGTGCGGTTGACCGCGTTCAAGCAGCCCACCGAGGAGGAACGCCGGCACGACTTCCTCTGGCGGATCCGCCGGGCCCTGCCGCAGCCGGGAGAGATCGGCGTGTTCGACCGGTCCCACTACGAGGACGTGCTCATCGTCCGGGTGAACGCATTGGCGCCACGCAGCACCTGGCAACGCCGCTACGCAACGATCAACCGGTTCGAGGCGGGACTCGTGCAACGCGGTACCGCCGTGGTCAAGGTGATGCTGCAGATCTCCCCCGAGGAGCAGCGTCGGCGTCTCGCGCAACGGCTGACCCGACCGGACAAGTACTGGAAGTACAACCCCGGTGACCTCGATGCCCGGGCCCGGTGGGCGGACTACCAGCAGGCGTACCAGGTCGCGTTGACCCGCTGCTCCACCGCGGTGGCGCCGTGGCACGTCGTTCCCGCCGACCGCAAGTGGTATGCCCGTTGGGCGGTTCAGCAGCTGCTCATCGACGCGCTGTCCGACCTCGATCCGCAGTGGCCGGCCGCCGACGTCGACCTGGCCGCGGAACGGGCGCGACTCGCCGCGTTGTGACCGGCCGGGCCAGCCCTTCGGCGGGGAACTCCGCTGTCAGTACGCCACTGTCAGCACGCCACGCTGCACACATCCATGACCCGGACACCCCACCCCGGGCCGGATCAACGCCGGGGCCCTGAGTCGGCAGTGGTGAGGAGGGCGACGGGGAGTCGGTCGAGGAGGGTCGCCAGGCGGCAGGGTCCCTCGGGGAGGGTCCGTCCGGTGAGCACGTCCTGCCAGGTGCCTGCGGGCAGGGTGAGGGTGTGCTCACCCCAACCGCCGTGCCGTTCCAGGGCGACCGGGAGCCGGGTCAGCACGGTCACCGTCCGGGCCCGGACCGATCCGTCGCCGGCGACCGGACCACGGGCGAATGCGAGGGCGTGCCCCGTCGTCGTGGCCACCGGGGCGTATCCCGCGACCGGGGCCGCGCCAGCCCGACCAGCCGCATCCGCGGGACCTGCACCGGTCGGGTCCGCATCCGCGGGACCTGCACCGGCCGGGTCCGCGCCGGCGGGGCCGAACCAGTCCGGGTGTTCCCGGCGCAGCCGCAGCGCCCGCGAGGTGACCAGCAACTTCTCGTCGTCGAGGTCGGCGGGTGGCTCCCCGGCGTCGAGCCGGGCCAGGCGGGCCGCACGGGCGGCGAAGTCGACGGGCCGCCGATTGTCCGGGTCGACCAGGGACAGGTCGGTGAGTTCGCAGCCCTGGTACAGGTCGGGCACCCCCGGCATGGTCAGCTGGAGCAGCTTCTGGCCGAGGACGGTCACCCGGGCCGGGCCGTCCAACCGGGTACACCACTGCCCGATCGTGGCCATCAGCTCCGGATCGGCGAGCAGCGCGTCCGCGTACCCGGCGACGGCGTCGTCGTAGCCGGGGTCCGGATCCGTCCACGAGGTGTGCTGCTTCGCTTCGCGGGTCGCCTTTTCGAGGAAACTCCGCAGCCGCGTACCGTCGGGCGGCCCGCCGTCCCACATCCCGGTGAGGGTCTGCCAGAGCAGGTAGCCGGTGCCCGGGTCGGGCCAGCCGTCGCCGGTGCGGTACCGGGCAGCCGTCTCCGACCAATCGCGGACCGCCTCCGCCCACTCCTCGGCGAGTTCGGCGAGTGCGGTCAACCGGGCCCGGACGTCCTCGGACCGTTTCGTGTCGTGCGTCGACAGGGTCGTCATCGTCCGCGGCCAGTCCCGGGCCAGCCGGGCGGCATGGGCGTGGAACTCCTCCGGGGACACCCCGAACCGGGCCGGGTCACCGCCGACCTCGTTGAGCGCGATGAGCCGGTGGTACCGGTAGAAGGCGGTGTCCTCCATGCCTTTGGCCATGACCGGGCCGCAGGTCTGCTGGAAGCGGGTGACCAGCCGGTTGCGGTCGGCCTGCTGCTCCGGGCCGGGCGGGGCGGAGCCGACGGGGCGGCCGAGGACGAGGTCGACGACGAGGTCGAGGGAATCGTGGGCCTCGGCGGGGAGCCGTTCCCGGGCCCGTTCGGCCGCGTCACGTACGGTCCGTTCCGCCTCGTCCCCGGCGGGTTCGCCGGGGACGACGTAGGCCCGGTACCGGTCGAAGGCGACGAGGAGTTCGACCAGGCTGTCCTCGAGCTGGCGCCGGGTGTGGTCGCGCAGGGCCAGATCGGCCCGGCAGATCCGGGCGGCGAGCTCGGTGAGCCGGTGCACCTCCGCGTACAGGACGGTCTCCACGACGTCCCGTTTGGCCCGGTCGGCGACGTCGGCGAAACGCTGGCCGCGTCCGGTGAACTCGGCGAGCAACGCCCCCAGCGGGGCCGCCGCGACGGGGTCCAGGAATACCCCGCCGGCCAGCCGGAGGCTGTCGTACCCGGTGGTTCCCGCACACATCCAGTCCACCGGCAGCTGTTCGCCGGCCTCCAGGATCTTCTCCACGACGACCCAGATCCCGCCGGTCGCCGCGGCCAGCCGGTCCAGATAGCCGCGGGGGTCGGCGAGACCGTCCGGGTGGTCGATCCGCAGACCGGTCACCGTGCCGTCGGCGACCAGGTCGAGCAGCAGCCGGTGGGTGGCCTCGAAGACGTCCGGATCCTCCACCCGCAGCCCGGCGAGGGTGTCGACGTCGAAGAACCGCCGGTAGTTCAGCTCGTCATCGGCCACCCGCCACCAGGCCAGCCGGTACCACTGGTGGTCCAGCAGGACCGGCAGCGGCAACTGCTCGGTTCCGGCACGTACCGGGAATTCGTGGTCGGCGTAGCGCAGGACCGGTTCGTCGCCGTCCCGGTCCAGCCGTGATCCGCTCGGCCAGCACCGGCATGAGTACGGCGTGGTTCCCGCCGCTCCAGTCGACGTCGAACCACCGGGCGTAGGGGGAGGTGGGTCCATCCCGGAGGACCGACCACAGGGCGGTGTTGAGCCGCACCGGGGTCGGTACCGCCATGTGGTTGGGCACCACGTCGACGACGACGGACAGCCCGTGCCGGGTCAGCTGCGCGGCCATGGCGTCGAACGCCGGGCGTCCACCGAAGTCGTCGCGCAGCCGCGCATGGTCGACGACGTCGTAGCCGTGCATCGACCCCGGGGTCGCCTGCAGGACGGGGGACAGGTAGACGTGGCTGATCCCGAGCCGGGCGAGGTACCCGGCGAGCTCGGCGACCTCGGCGAAACCGAACCCCGGGTGCAGCTGCACCCGGTACGTCGCGGTCGGCGCGTTCACCGTGCGGGCCGCCGGGCCGGGGTCGGCGGTGGCACCGAGGAGATCCGCGGAACCGGACGCGTGCCGGTCTCCGTCGCACCCGCCCGAGCCGGGGCGCCGCCGGGGGTGTCGGCGCCGGAATCCGCGGCCAGGACCAGACGTACCGGTGGGTCGTCGTCCCGGGCCCGGGTCAGCACCAGCAGCGACCGGGCCGCCACGGTGACCACGGCCCCGGGGCCGAGGAC
>JARRQM010000066.1:0-7021 GCA_037381765.1 Kineosporiaceae bacterium | reverse complement strand
GCGGCGCGTGTCCGCTCCCGACGGCCCGTTCGAGGAACCCCGGCCATCACAGCACCCCTTGACAACCGTGAACACCAGACACCAAAGTAAACGGCGTTCGCATCGTTAACTCCGTACACACGTACCTGGCTCAGGATAGCCGTCCCCGGACGGCACGGACCGGCCAGAGGGCCCGGTCGACCTGAAACACCCCGGCACACCGCGGGCTCGCGGCCGGGCACCAGAGCGGGACGGACCAACTGACCGGCACCTGGCCGGGAGAGAGAGCCAACCATGATGCAAGCGTGGGGCCGGATCGTGGCCCGATTCCGGTGGTGGGTGATCGCCGCCGCGGCAGCCGGATTCGCCGCGGCAGGGATCATCGGGCCAGGCGTGTTCGGGAACCTGACCGGAGCCGGATTCGACACCCCGGGGTCGGAAGCGGCCCGGGCCCTCGAACGCATCGAGGCCACCGTGGGCCGCCAGGACACCGACGTCGTCGCCGTCTACCGCAGCGACACCCTCACCGTGGACGACCCCGGTTTCCGCGACGCCGTACAGCGGTCCCTGGGCACACTCACCGCCGAGGACGTCGATACCGTGCTCAGCTACTACGACACCGGCTCCCCCGACCTGGTGACCCCGGACCGGCACGCCACCTACGCCGTGGTCCGCCTGGCCGCGGACGACCTCGCCGAACAGATGTCCGTCTACCAGGACGCGGAGAAGGGCCTGCACGACACCGGCCCGGACGTCCGCGTCGACATCGGCGGGATCACCGCCCTGGACGTCCAGATCAACGACCAGGTCAGCGCGGACCTCGCGAAGGCCGAACAGCTGTCCCTGCCCGTACTCGCGGTCCTGCTCGTCATCGTGTTCGGCAGCGCCGTGGCCGCCGGACTCCCGGTGCTGATCGGCGGCATGACGGTACTCGGCTCCTTCGTCGTGCTCCGTACGCTCACCCTGGTCACCGACGTGTCCGTCTTCGCGATCAACATCATCACGATCCTCGGCCTCGGCCTCGCCGTCGACTACGGCCTGTTCCTGGTCAGCAGGTTCCGCGAGGAACTGCGCCCGGACGTACCCGTGCCCGACGCCCTCGCCCGCACCATGGCGACGGCGGGCCGGACCGTGGCGTTCTCCGCGGTCACCGTCGCGGTGTCGCTCTCCGGACTGATGCTCTTCCCCCAACTGTTCCTGCGTTCCATGGGATTCGGGGGTATCGCCGCCGTCACCGTGGCCGCCGTCACCGCCCTGACCGTGCTCCCGGCGGCGCTCGCCGTGCTCGGACACCGGGTGGACGCGCTACGCCTGCGGCTACCCCGGTTCCTGCGCCGTTCCACGGGCCGGGACCGGGAACACGGCCGGGAACACGGGGAACACGGCACGACCGTGGTCGCCACCCCGGGGGCGGGGCCCTCGACCGACACCGGCCGCTGGGACCGGTTCGCACGACTCGTCATGCGCCGCCCGATCGCCTTCGCCGGTGTCACCGTTGCCGTGCTCGTCCTGCTCGGCACACCGTTCCTGCACGTCCGCTTCGGCGGGATCGACGAACGCGCCCTACCCGCCGACGCTGAGGGACGCCTCGTCTCGGAAAGCCTGGCCGACGACTTCCACGCCCCGACGACCGCCCCGATCAACGTACTCGTCGAAGGCGGGGATACCGCGGCGGTCCAGGGGTTCGCCGACCGGATCGCGGACCTCCCCGGGGCCGAAGAGGTCACCGCGGCCGCCCGGTCCCAGAACGCCACCCTGCTCACCGTCGATTACCCGGGCGACGCCCTCGGGAGCACGGCCCGCACCCTGCTCACCGATATCCGCGGGTTGTCCACCCCCGACGGCACGGACGTCCTCGTCGGCGGGCTCACCGCGGAAAACACCGACCTCCGGGCCAGCGTCGGTGGCCGGCTTCCGCTGATGGCCGCCCTCGTCGTGGCGACCACGTTCGTCCTGCTCTTCCTCGCCTTCGGCTCATTCGTCCTGCCGATCAAGGCGGTGCTGATGAATGTGCTCTCGCTCGGCGCCTCGTTCGGCGTGGTCACCTGGATCTTCGCGGACGGGCACCTCGCCGGACTGTTGCACTTCACCTCGACCGGCACCGTAGAGACCACCCAGCCGATCCTGATGCTCGCGATCCTGTTCGGTCTGTCCATGGACTACGAGGTGTTCCTGCTCAGCCGGATCCGTGAGCAGTACGAGCGGGAAGGCGACAACACGGCCGCGGTGGCGCACGGGCTGCAACGCACCGGCCAGATCATCACCAGCGCCGCTCTCCTGCTCATCGTCGTCATCGCCGCCTTCTCCACCTCCGGGATCACCTTCATCAAACTCATCGGTGTCGGGATGGCCGTCGCCATCGCCGTCGACGCGACCCTCGTGCGGGCCGTGCTCGTTCCCGCGACCATGCGCCTGCTCGGACGGTGGAACTGGTGGGCCCCCGGCCCCCTGCAGCGCTGGCAGGCCCGGTACGGCTGGACCGAGGCCGAGGAGCGGCTCCCGGCGGCGGGACCGGCGGCGACGGCGGGACCGGGCACGGGAGCGGCGTCCGCAACGGACTCCTCGGCCGCACCGATGTTGGCGGGCACCGGACGGCCCGAATGACCGGAAGCTGACGAACCACCCCAAACCCGCTGCGGCGCAACCCTTCCCGGGACCCCGGAACGTGTCCCCGGAACGGTTGCGCCGTACCGTGTCCGGGTGCGCGTGGACCCCCGGACCTCCTTCTTCTGGCACGCGTTCTTCCTCGCCGTGACGACGAGCTTCACCGAGGTGAACACGGTCATGCCGGCGCTGGTGCTGGCGGCCGGCGGCGGCGCCGCGACCGTCGGCGCCCTCACCGCGATCATGCTCGGCCTCCCCCTGGTCGCCCAGCTGCTCTTCGCCGGGTTCCTGTCCACCCGCCCCCGGAAGAAGCCGTTCCTCCTGCTCGGGATCAACCTGCGGGTCCTTGCCCTCGCCGGGGGCGCCGCCGCCATCGCCGGTTTCGGCACCGATACCCGGATCATCCCCGCCGTATTCGCCGCCATCACCGTCTTCGCCCTGAGCGGGGCGTTCGCCGGGGTGTCCTACACCGAGCTGATCGGCACCCTCGTCCCGACGGCCCAACGGCGGGAGTTCTTCGTCCGCCGCCAGATGACGACGACCGCGGGACTGTTCGTCTCCGCCGTCGTCGCCCGGTTCCTGCTCGGGGCGGCGGCCTTCCCCGACGGGTACGTCCTGCTGTTCGCCCTCGCCTCAGGTTTCCTCCTGGTCGCCTCCGGCGGGTTCTGGTCGCTGCACGAGCCCCGGCCCCGGATCTCCCCCGGCTCCGGAACCGCACCGCCGCCGACCGGGCTGGCCGGGACGGTCGCCGCGCTCCGGCAGGCCCCGACGATCCTGCGCGAGGACGGCAACCTGCGCACGCTCATCGTCGTGGTGAACCTTCTCGCCGTCGGGTTCACCTCGATCCCGTTGGTCACCGCGCTCGCGCACCGCCGGTACGAGCTGTCGGCGGCAACCGTCGGCACCTTCGTCCTGGTCCAGATCACCGGGATGCTCCTGGCCTCCCCCGCCTGGTCGCGGGTGATCCGCCGCGGCGGGTACCGCCTCGTCCTGCGGATCGTCCTCGGCCTCGTCACCCTCGTCTTCCCGCTCGCCCTCCTCGTCTCCGCGACCGCCCCGGTCCTCGGCTACGCCGCCCTCTACCTCATCACCGGAGCGATCGTGTCGGGGCAGAAGATCGCCGTCGACGGAACCGTCGTCCAGATCTCCCCGGACGGGCGGCGCGCGCTGTACGCAGGACTGTTCGGCGCGGCCAACCTCGCCACCGCCCTGCTCCCGCTGATCACCGGGGTACTCGTGGAGCGGCTCGGGTACCCCGCGGTGTTCGCCGGAGCGGGCGTGGCCGCCCTGCTCGCGTTCCTCCCGGTGCGGCACCTCGACTGCGGGGACTGGTACCGCACGGGCTGAGGACGTGCCCGCACACTCCTTGTCCACGGGTTCGCCGCCGTACCGCCCCCGGACGGGGCCCGGGACATCCGGGATACGGGACTCCCGGAGACCCTCGGGAGCTCCTCCCGCCTGCGAGAAATCACGGTCGGCGCAGTTCGAGGACACGTTCTGCCCCCACAGCTCCCGGCCAGGCACGGCCGGGCAGGCGCACAGCCGGACAGGTGCGGCCACCGCCGGTCCTCGGTCCGCCCGGGGCCGATCCCCGGTAGGTTCGGCCGACGTGGACAACACTCTGGCCGGCGACGCCCCCGCCGACGGACGCGCCCCCGGTATCGCCCCTGATCCCGGCGCCGACGATCCGCTCGGCGCCGACGCTGACGCCGATGGCTGGGCGGCGCTCCTCCCCCGGGTTCGCACCTGGATCGAGGACGACCCCGACCCCCGCACCCGCGACGAGCTGACCGCGCTCCTCGGCCTCGCGGCCGAGGACACCCCCTCGGGGGCCGGGGCCCGGACCGACATCGCCGACCGGTTCGCCGGAACGCTGCAGTTCGGCACGGCCGGACTACGCGGTGCCCTCGGAGCCGGACCGAACCGGATGAACCGGGCCGTGGTCACCGCCGCGGCCGCCGGGCTCGCCCGATACCTGCACGACGAACTCGACGCGACGCCGGGCGCCGAACCCGGCGGAGACCCGCATCACGAACCCGACGCAGGCACGGCGCCGGGCGCCCGTGACCGATCCGGTGTCCCGGTACCCGCCGGACCGGTCGCGGACGGCCCGCCCCGGGTCGTCGTCGGGTTCGACGCCCGCCACGGATCAGCCACCTTCGCCGGGGACAGCGCCGCCGTACTCACCGCCGCCGGATGCCAGGTCTGGCTGCTGCCGCGCCCCCTGCCCACCCCGGTACTCGCCTTCGCGGTGCGGCACCTGCGCGCCGACGCCGGAGTCATGGTCACGGCCAGCCACAACCCGCCGCAGGACAACGGATACAAGGTGTACCTCGGCGGCCGGGTCGCGCCGGGGCCCGGTACCGGGGTGCAGATCGTGCCGCCCGCCGACGCCGGGATCGCCGCCCGGATCGCCGCGGCCGGACCGGCCGCATCGGTGCCGCGGGCGGACGGGGGCTGGACGGTCCTCGGGGAGGAGATCGTCGACGGCTACCTCGCCGGGGCAGCGGCCGTCGTCCCCGGGCCAGGGCCGCGGGACCTCGACGCGGTTCTCACCCCGCTGCACGGGGTCGGCGGCGACACCGTGTCCCGGGCCCTCACCGGAGCGGGCTTCCCCGCCCCCTATCTCGTCCCGTCCCAGGCCGCACCGGATCCGGACTTCCCCACGGTGACGTTCCCGAATCCGGAGGAACCGGGGGCGATCGACCTCGCGGTGGCTGCCGCGCGGGAACGTGGGGCCCGGCTCGTCCTCGCCAACGACCCCGATGCGGACCGCTGCGCGGTGGCCGTCCCCGACCCGGTCCGGTCCACCGGTACCGGTGGACGGCCCGGGGACGGGTCCGGAGGCGACCCGGGCAGCGGGGCGGGTAGCGCCCCGGACGGCGGGACCGGATGGCGCATGCTGCGCGGCGACGAACTCGGCGCGCTGCTCGGGGAACATGTGCTGGCCCGCGCCGCCCGCACCGGAGGACTACCGGAACGGGTCGACGGGTATCCCCCGACGGTCGCCAGCTCCATCGTCTCGTCGCAGCTGCTCGGACGGATCGCGGCGGCGCACGGGGTGCGCCATGTGGAAACGCTCACCGGATTCAAGTGGATCGCCCGGGTGCCCGGCCTCGTGTACGGGTACGAGGAGGCGCTCGGCTACTGCGTGGCGCCGTCCCTGGTGCGGGACAAGGACGGGATCACCGCGGCGCTGCTCATCGCCGAACTCGCCGCGCAGCTGGCCGCGGACGGCCGCACCCTGCTCGACGCCCTCGACGACCTCGCGGCCCGGCACGGGGTGCACGACACCGACCAGCTGTCGATCCGGGTGTCGGACCTGTCCTTGATCACCGCGGCTCTGGACCGGCTGCGCGCAGAACCGCCCCGGGTGCTCGCCGGTGCGGCGGTCACCTCCGTGGACGATCTGCGGGACGGCGGCCCCGGCCTGCCGCCCACGGACGGCGTGCGCTGGCGCACCGCGGACGGGGCCCGGGTGGTGGTCCGCCCGAGCGGGACCGAACCCAAACTCAAGTGCTACCTCGAAGTCGTGCTGCCCCCCGGAGGGAAACTGGACGTCGACCGCCGGGTCGCCGCGGCCCGGCTCCTCCGGATCCGCACGGACCTGCAGGAACAGCTCGCTCTCGGCGGCTGACCGCTGCCCCGTCCCCGTCCCTGCCCCCGCCGCGCCCGCCAGGCCGCCGGGCCGCCGGGCGCTGCGGGCACGACGGTGAGGGGCGGAGGGAAGGGCTCAGGGGAGGTCGAGGGCGAGGCCGTCGGGGCCGGGACGGAAACCGATGGCCCGCAGGTAGGCGGTGGAGCCGCGCATCCCGGCCGGCGCGAGTACCCGGTGCACTCCGCGTGCCGCGAACGGCCCCCCGGGCCGGAACACGAACTCTCCGGGGGTGAAGTCCCGGAACCGCGGGAGCACGTAGTCGAGGAGGACCTGAGCCTCCCCCGGAGTTCCGGTCCTTCTGGCGAGCACGACACCGACGGTCTCACCACCGCTGAGGGTGAGGAACGCGAGGTCGGCCCGGTCCTGGACGTCAGGGGCCAGCTCGGGGTTGAACCGGGCGATATCACGCGCATGGCGGGTGAGCAGGTTACCCAGGTACGGCTCGGCCGTACCGATCGGAACGACCTCGTAGGCCCGGTCATCGTGCCGGGTACGGGTGAGCCGGAACAGCACCCACGTGTTGAGCACGGCGACCACGGCGTTGAGGGCGACCATCGGCCAGGCCTGGATCGCCATGTTGAACACGATGAGGAGCACGGCGGCGAGCAGGTTGAGGGCCCGGAACCGCAGCACCCGGGTCTGGGCCAGGGACACGACGAGAAGCGCCGAACCGAGCCAGCCGATGACGTCCATGTCAGCCTTTCCGCACCGTTGTCCGAACCCGCCGCACTGTTACCCGAACCCGCCGCACTGTTGCCCGAACCCGCCACGCAGTTACCC
>JARRQM010000065.1:0-7031 GCA_037381765.1 Kineosporiaceae bacterium | reverse complement strand
GTTGAATGCCGGCTACGAGCCCCTGGCCGTCGTGTCGTTCCGTCGTGCCCTTGTCCTCGTGCTCGCCGGTAAGGCGACTGTCATCGCAGACGGGGAGAATCCCGTCATCGGCAGTTCGCGGACCCTGCCCCGCCCCTCCGTCATCCTGCTGGCCCGCTACGTGCGCGTCCCGCACGGCCGGGCCGTGCCGGTGAGCCGCCGGGGGGTGCTCCGCCGGGACGGTCACCGCTGCGCCTACTGCGGCGGACATGCGAGCACCGTGGACCACGTGTTACCGCGCAGTCGTGGCGGCCCCGATTCCTGGGAGAACCTCGTCGCCTGTTGCGTGCGGTGCAATAACGCCAAGGGCGACCGGACCCCCGAGGAGAAGGGCTGGACCCTGCGGTTCCGGCCGTACGTGCCGCGGGGGCAGGCCTGGGTGGTGCGCGGTGCCGAGGCGCGGGACCCGTCCTGGGACGCCTACCTCGGTGACGCCGCTGTCGCCTGACGCCCGGGTACCTGGCCGGGGCTCGCCTGATCGGGGGGAACCCTGACCAGGTGAGCCCCCGGGCGGGGTGGCCCCGGGGTCAGCCGGCGAGTGCCGCGGCGTACTGGACGGGCGTGATGTTCCGTCCGGTGAGGAGGACGACGAGGCGTCCGACGACCTCGACCCGTCCGGCGAGTACCGCGGCGACGCCGGCCGCCCCCGCCCCCTCGGCGACGAGGCCATGTTCGGTGAACAGCCAGCGTAGGGCGGCACCCAGATCCGGTTCGGTGACTGCGGTGAAGTCCGTCCCGGCGAGCAGCTGGGGGGTGATGCTGCCCGGTTCGAGGTTGCCGGCCAGCCCGTCGGCGAGGGTGTCCGTCACGTCGACCGGCACCCGTTCCCCGGCGGCCACGGCGGCGGACACCGCCCGGGACGCCGCGGCCTCGACCCCGATGAGGCGGACGTCGCCGCGGGCCCGTGCCCACAGGGCCAGCCCCGCAGCCAGCCCGCCCCCGCCGACCGGGCAGACGACGGTGAGCGGTCCGGGCGCCTGGGCGTCGAGTTCCGTGCCGATGGTCGCCTGCCCGCAGATCACCGCGGGGTCGTTGTACGGGGAGACGAACACCCGGTCCGGGGCCCGGGCCAGGTCGAGGGCATGTGTCTCGGCCTCGTCGTAGCCGTGCCCGTACTCGACGAGTTCGACGGCGTACCGGCGGAGCTTGGCGACCTTCGTCGGGGACGCATCGGCGGGCACGACGACGACGGCGGAACGTCCGGTGCGGGTGGCGGCGTGGGCGATGCCGAGCCCGTGGTTGCCCGCGCTGACGGTGACCGCCGTACCGCCCGGAGGGAGCGCGGCGAGCGCCGCGAGGGCTCCACGTACCTTGAACGACCCGGTCGGTTGGGCGGTCTCGACTTTCAGCAGGGCCGATTCGGCCAGTGAGGTCGGGACGACCGGGGTGGGAGTGAGGTGGGCGGACACTTCCCGGCGGGCGGCGGCGAGGTCGGCGGAGGTGGGCAGTCGGACGGTCCGGTGCCCGCTCCGTCCCTCGGGGCCGGCATGGGCGTCGGAGGTCACCGGCCCATGGTGCCAGGGGCTCGACCGGCGCGCTCCTGACGGGGCCGGGCGACGGGGCGCCTTTGGTCCCTCCCGGGGTATCCCGGTACGGAGCACGGTGGTGTCGCGTCCGGGTGGGCGAGAACTCGACGGGGAGGTCCGGCCATGAAGGAGACCCCGATCATCGTCGTCGGTGTCGATGAGACCGTCAGCAGTCAGCGGGCACTGCGTTGGGCGGCAGCTGAGGCAGTACTCCGCCAGGCCCGGTTGCACGTCATCACCGCGTGGACGTGGGAGCCGGTGGAGGGGGCGGCGCTGGCCGCGGTGGATCCCGAGGCGATGCGCGCGGTCGCCGAACAGACCCAGGACGCGGCGGTCCGGGAACTGCTCGAGGAGCTGTCCCCGGCCCCGGAGATGCGGACCGAGATCGTCCAGGCGCCGGCGGCAGACGCCCTCGTCGAGGCGTCGCGGGGGGCGACGCTCGTCGTCGTGGGAACGCACGGGCGTGGTCCGGTGCGTTCGTTCCTGCTCGGCTCGGTCAGCCAATCGGTGATCCGGCATGCGGACTGCCCGGTGGTCGTCATGCCCCCGGTGCATGCGGCCGGTGAACGGGAGATGTCGTGACCTGTTCGTGATAGCCGCGTGTAGTCGGAGGGGCGAATTTTCCTGTGCAGGAACCCCCGGAATGTCACGGAGAGTATTGGGGCTTTGCATTCCTGCAACCGTGTGGCACGCTCACTCTCGCACCGGCGTCTACGACGCCGGTGCACCAGTTTTGTCACCCGTCCGGTGTCGTCAGCCGGTCAGCACAGATCGTCCGGCGTCGCGTCCCGTCGAGGACAGGCCGTAGGGGTCCCGGAGCCGTCCACACCACCGCGGGGCGGTCACTCCACCGGAATGTCCGCGAGCCCCTCCGGGCCCGTGGAACTCATCGAGGCGATCCCCCGGGCATCCATCCGCACCCAGACGTCCTTGCCGTGCAGTCGGATCCGGTGTACTCCGGGCCGGTGCCAGGCCGGGGCCTCCTGGAGCGGGATAGGCCCCTCGTCATCGGCGGACGCCCGAGGCGCCGGGATCTTCTCGACCGGGTCGCTCATGGCAACCTCCTCCGTACCGTCGTGTCGTGTCGGGTGTTCCCGACCGTCTCGTCGTGCCGGGCGCCCTTTTCCGGAACCGTCCCTGCCGGGGTTCCCTACCGGAACGCCCCGTCCGGGATATCGGCATCTTGTGCGACGTGCTGGATCCGGACCCCCGGACGTCGCCGGCCGGAGTGGTGAAGTTACCGATGAGTAGCCTCTGAGGGTTCCGCCATGGCAGGGTGAGGACCTCAGTACCCGGCCGGGCGGCACCCCGGTGCGAACCACGGAAGGCGGAAGCCATGAGCGTCACCTCCCGGATCGAGGTCGCGGCGGACCCCGCGGCGGTGTGGGCGGTCGTCTCCGACCTCACCCGGCTCGGCGAGTGGTCGCCCAGCCATCTCGGGCTCACCGGCCCGGCCCCGTCTCCGGTCGTCGAGGGCAGTGAGTACACCGAAAAGCTGCGCGTCCTCGGGATGCCGAACGAGATCCGCTGGACGGTGTCCACGCTGGAACCGGGCCGCCGGATCGTCCAGGACGGCCAGGGGCCGATGGGGATCTCCGTACACGGGGAATACATCGTCGAGGCCTCCGGTGACGGCGCCGTCGTCACCCTGGAACAGAGCTTCTCCGGTGCCACCCTGGTCGCTATTCGCGGCCAGCTGGAGCGGGAGGTCCAGGGGATCCAGGACACCGCCCTGGAACGCCTGCGAGAACTACTCACCGCGGGCTGATCCGTCCTCCTGGCGTTTCAGATCAGCACCCCGGATGCCGATACACGTGCTCCGACAGGGTGGTGCAGGCGCCGAGGGGTGACATGGTCGTGGACGGGCCGGATGGCCGGGGCGGCGAGGTGTCGCCACCCGGGCCTGGCGTCCCGGCGTCGCCCGATGAGGGAGCGCCCGGGGACCGGCCGCCGCGGGAGAACCGGCTGAACCTGCTCGCCTCCGCCGCCCCCACAGGGTTGTTCAGTTCCGCGGCGGGTCTGCGACTGGACTACGTGAACCCGTACTTCAGCGCCCTGTTCGGGGCCCCGGACGGGGAACCCACGGGGCTGGACTGGCTCGACCACCTGGACCCCCGGGACCGCGAGGACCTCGAACGCGCCCTCGTCGACGTCCTCGGCGGGGCGCCCGTCGAGCGCACGGTGCGGCTCGTCGTCGAGGACGGGGCGCGGCGTTGGGTTCGCCTCCGGGTCGTCCCGGTCACCGCCCCCGGTGGCCCGGCCGGTTTCGTCGGCGCCGTCGAGGACGTCACCGAGCAGCGCGCCGCCCTGGAACGGGCCGCCTACCAGGCCAGCCACGATCCGCTGACCGGGCTGGTGAACCGGCGGATGCTGACCGCGCGGCTGAAGGAGTACCTCGGGTCCTCCGGGACGGTGCCGGACCCCTTCGCCATCCTCCTCCTCGACCTCGATCGGTTCAAAGAAGTCAACGACGATCACGGGCATGAGGCCGGGGACCGGGTACTGGTGGAGGTGGCCGCGCGGCTGCGCCGGTCGGCTCGCGGTCTCGACCTCGTCGCCCGCCTCGCCGGGGACGAGTTCGTCGTCGTCCTTCCCGGAGTGGGCGACGTCGCCGGGGCGGAAGAGGCGGGCAGACGTCACCTGGACCGGATCTCCGCACCGTGCACCCTCATCGGTGCCGAGCGGGGCCTGTCCTGCAGCATCGGGGCTGCGCTGGCAGTCCCCGGCGACACGCCGGAGTCCCTGCTCCGGGCCGCGGACCTGGCCCTGCTCACGGCCAAGGACGGGGGCCGCGCCACGGTACGGGTCTCCGAACGCAGCCGGCCCGGCCAGCCCGGAAGGCGAGGCCCGCGTGGCCAGCCCGGCCAGTCGGGCCAGCCGGGCCAGCCCAGCCAGCCGGGACAACCCAGTCAGCCGGGACAGCGGGGGGTGCGGTGATGGCCGATGTCGCAGCGGTACTGCTGGCCCGGCACGAGCGGCTGACCTCGCGGGCCGGATCGGCGGTCCGGGTTCTGGAACAGGTTGACGATCCCGAGGCCGGGGCCCAGGAGGTGGCGCGGAGCCTCGGAACCGACCCGGTTCTCGCCGCCCGGGTTCTGCGGGTGGCGAACTCCGCCTACTACGGGGTCAGCGGCCGGGTGTCGACCCTGCCCTTCGCCGTGTCCGTGCTCGGCTTCCAGACGGTGCGGACGATCGCGGTGACCGCCGCCGCGGGCCTCGATGATCCGGCGGCGGTGCCCGCCGGGTTCTGGGAAGGGGCCGCGCTCAGCGCGACCGCCGGGCAACTCGTCGCCCCGCTGGTCGGCGCCGACGAGGGGGAGGCGTTTTCCGCCGGTCTGCTGCACACGCTCGGGGCCGCGCTGCTGCACCAGCACGAATCGCGCGGCTTGCTCTGCCTCCCTGAGCCGGAGAACCCGGCCGTGATGGTCGCCGAGGAGCAGGAGTACTACGGGATCACCCACGATCAGGCGGCTGCCCGGGTACTCGGGGCCTGGCACGTTCCGGAACCGATCACCGTGGCGATCGGCCGGCACCATGCCGCCCTGCTCCCGGATGCCCCGCCGTTGGAACGGGCGCTGCAGGTGGCCCGGCTCCTTGCCGACGCGGTCCTGCGGGACGCGGTGCCGCCGGTCACCGGGGATCTCGTGCGCCAGGTCACCGAGGGCGCGGTCTCCCCGGAGGATCTTCCCGTCCTGCTCGACCGGGTGCGGGACCGGGCAGGAACGCTCCTTGAGGGGCTGCGTCCGCGGGAGCGGTAGTACGGGCCCCGTCCCGGGACCAAGGTCGGGTCCGGACGGTTCCGGCGCCGGGATGTGATCTGGTCGTGTGGTTCTCGGGACGAAGTGTCCGGGCCTGCGGGCGTTCCGTCGATGAGGCTGGAAAGGTGCCGCAGCGAACGGCACGAAACGCGACGAGGGATGAGATCTGCCATGCCAGCCCTGACCACCCTGGACCGGACGCGGCACGAAACCCATGTGTGCGCGATGTGCGACTGCCTGACCGAGGGGTGTGACGGCGTCATCTGCCACGGGCTCGACGCCGACTGATCGGTGCGGGGGCGGCGCCTTGTTTCGGTGGGCTGCCTGCGAGCCCCGGTGGGCTGCCCGCGAGCCCCGGTGGGCTGCCCGTGAGCTGCCGGTGAGCCGGCGGCGAGGTCCCTGCCCGGATCCGGCACCCGCATCAAGATCACCGCCGGGTCCGGCACTGTCGGTGAGGTCACAGACCAAGGGCCCCGGTCGGGTCGGGGCCCGAGAGGAACGATGGCTGCTCGACGGCTGCGGGAGGCGGATCCGTCCCCTCGCCGTCGGCCTCGAGGAGGTGGCCTGATGGACACGCGGGTGGACGTTCCTCTCCCGGTGGTCCGCACCCTGGTCGGCCGGGCACGGCTGGCCCCGTCACCCCGGAACACCCAACCGTGGCGCTGGTCGGCACATGCTGATGGGGAGCGGGGTGCGGTCGCCGAGGTCGAGCTGTTCCGGGTCGGTGACCGGTGGCTGTCGGCCGGTGATCCCGGCGGGCGCGAGCTCGTGATCAGCTGCGGTGCGGCCCTGCTCACCTTCCGGGTGGCCGCGGCCGAGGCACTGCTGCGCACCGAGGTCGATGTGCTTCCCGACCCGAACCGCCCGGATCTGCTCGCCCGGGTGCGTTTCGTCGCCGGAACGGTGGATGCGGCCTTCTCCGGGCTCGACGCGGCGGTGACGGCACGGCACACGTGGCGGCGGGCGTTCGCCGGGGACCGGATTCCGGGGGATCTCGCGGACCGGTTCGCCGTGCAGGCCGCCGGGTACGGGGTCCGGGTACATGCGCTCACCGATCAGCAGCGGCCCCCGGTCGCGGCCCTGGTCCGGGAGTGCGACACGGTCTTCTACCGCGATCCGGGGCGCCGCGCGGAGGCGGCGTCCTGGTTGCGGCCGCGGTGGCGGGGAGACGGAGTGCCGACCCCGGTGGTCCGGCTGCTCCCGGCCCGGCTCGCGGTGCGGCACACCGACATCGGTCGCCGGCTCGGGGCGGAACGCGCGACCCTGCTGATGAACGCTCCGGTCGCGGTCGTGCTGTGGACCCCGGGCGACGACACGGCGAGCTGGTTGGCCACCGGTCAGGCCCTGCAACACCTCCTGCTGGTGGCCGCGAAGGAGGGGTTGTCCGCCGGGTTCGTCAACCGCCCCTGCCAGGATCCGAGGCACCGGGCCGAGCTGCGTGACGTGCTCGGCTTCGACGGCGCGCCGCAGGTGTTGTTGCGGCTCGGGCATGTGGACGCGCCCTGGCGTCCGGTTCCCCGGCTGCCGCTCGACGACGTGCTCGGGGCCGGCTGGCCGGAATCGGCCGGTTCCGGGGCGGCGGACGGGACGGACGATGGGCTGGCGGTCGAGCCGGACAGCGGGGGCGTCGCCGACGAACTCGGGTGACCGAGGGCAATTCCGGATCCCTCCACGTTGCCCCGGGGCCAGAGCGGGGCACCGGAGGGGG
>JARRQM010000064.1:0-10503 GCA_037381765.1 Kineosporiaceae bacterium | reverse complement strand
CCCTCGGCGAGCTCCGGCTCATCGCGGACACCTCGATCGACACCTCGCACCTGAATGTCCACCAGCTCGCTGCTCGGGTGCGGGAGACCCTCGGCAGCGACCTCGGCCCGGCCCAGCGGATCACGGTGATGTCCTTCGGTTTCAAGTACGGCCTGCCGCTGGACGCCGACCACGTCGCCGACGTGCGGTTCCTGCCGAACCCGTACTGGGTGGCCGAACTGCGCCATCGGACCGGACTCGACGTCGCGGTCAGTGACTACGTGCTGCGCCAGGAGGGTGCCAGCGGTTTTCTCGACGGTTTCGCCGCCGCGCTGCGCCCGGTGCTGGCCGGGTACCTGCGGGAGAACAAGCGGTACGCGACGATCGCCATCGGCTGCACCGGCGGCAAGCACCGGTCGGTGGCGATCACCGAGGAACTCGCCGAGCGGTTGCGCGGCGCCGGAGTCAGCGCCACCACCGTGCACCGTGACCTGGGCCGGGAGTGATGGGACCGTACGTTGTGGCGCTCGGCGGCGGGCACGGCCTGTCCGCGTCCCTCTCGGCGCTGCGCCACCTCACCGAGTCGCTCACCGCCGTGGTCACCGTCGCCGACGACGGGGGGTCCTCGGGGCGGTTACGCCGGGAACTCGGCGTTCTGCCTCCCGGGGATCTGCGGATGGCCCTGTCCGCGCTCTGCGATGACACCGAGTGGGGGCGCCTGTGGCGCGATGTTCTCCAGCACCGTTTCGGCAGTGCGGGCACCCTGCACGACCACGCTCTGGGTAATCTGCTCATCGTCACCCTGTGGGAACTGCTCGACGACACGGTCCAGGGCCTGGACTGGGTCGGCAAGCTGCTCGGCGCCCGTGGCCGGGTGCTCCCGATGGCGGCGGTCCCCCTCGACATCGAGGCGTCCGTCACCGGGATCGACCGGGCCTGGCCCGAGGAGATCGAGACGGTGCGCGGGCAGGTGGCCGTGGCGACGACGCCCGGGCGGGTCGTCGGCGTCCGGCTGGTCCCCGAGTCGCCGCCGGCCTGCCGGGAAGCGGTGGATGCGATCCGGGCCGCGGACTGGGTGGTGCTCGGCCCGGGGTCCTGGTTCACCAGCGTGCTCCCGCACCTTCTGGTCCCGGACCTGGCTCGGGCGCTGCTGGAGACCCCGGCCCGGCGGTGCGTGACGATGAACCTCGGGCCGCAGACCGGGGAGACGGAGGGTTTCAGCGCTGAGGCCCACCTGGAGGTGCTCGCCGCGCACGCACCCGACCTGCGGGTCGACGCGGTGATCGCGGATCCGCGCGCGGTGGAGGATCCCGGGGCTCTCGCCTCGGCGGCGGCGGCGTTGGGGGCCCGCCTGGTATTGCGACAGGTGTCGTCGGGGGACGGCACCGCACGACATGACCCTTTGCGGCTGGCAGCCGCGTATCGCGACGTGTTCGGAGGTGTTCTCGCGGATGTGTGAGCCGATTACGGCGCAGGCCGCGGATGGCAGAGCGCAGGCCGCGGATGGCAGAGCGCAGGCCGCGGATGGCGGAGCGCAGGCCGCGGGCGGCGGATGGCGCGGCGGGGGCCGCCGGGGTCGGCGTCCGGGGCACGACGGCGTGTCGTCGGTGGCAGGATGTGCCGCATGGCTCTGACGGCGTTGGTCAAGGACGAGCTGAGCAGGCTCGAGGTGACCAAACCCTGCTGTCGCAAGGCGGAGGTCTCGGCGACCCTGCGGTTCGCGGGGGGGCTGCACATCGTCAGCGGGCGGATCGTGGTCGAGGCCGAACTCGACACCGGGCAGTCGGCGCGCCGGCTGCGGCGGGATATCGCCGAGGTGTTCGGGCACGCCAGTGATGTCGTCGTGCTCGCTCCCGGCGGGCTGCGCCGGGCCAGCCGGTACGTGGTCCGGGTGGTCCGGGACGGGGAGTCCCTGGCCCGCCAGACCGGCCTGCTCGACGTGCGCGGGCGTCCCGTGCGGGGGCTGCCCCCGCAGGTCGTCTCCGGGGCCACCTGCGATGCCGAGGCGGCCTGGCGGGGGGCGTTCATCGCGCACGGTTCGCTCACCGAACCCGGACGTTCCTCGGCCCTGGAGATCACCTGCCCGGGACCGGAGGCGGCGCTCGCCCTCGTCGGGGCGGCCCGCCGGCTGAACATCGCGTGCAAGGCCCGGGAGGTGCGCGGGGTCGACCGGGTGGTGATCCGGGACGGGGAGGCCATCGGGGCCATGCTCACCCGGCTCGGCGCGCATGACGCCGTGCTCGCCTGGGAGGAGCGGCGGATGCGCCGGGAGGTTCGGGCGACCGCGAATCGCCTGGCGAACTTCGACGACGCGAACCTACGGCGGTCGGCCCGTGCGGCGGTGGCCGCGGGGGCCCGGGTCGAGCGGGCGATGGAGATCCTCGGCGAGGAGGTCCCCGACCATCTCCGTGCCGCGGGGGTGCTGCGGCTGGAACACAAGCAGGCCAGCCTGGAGGAGCTCGGTCAGCTCGCCGACCCGCCGATGACCAAGGACGCGGTGGCTGGCCGGATCCGCCGGTTGCTCGCCATGGCCGATAAGAGAGCCCGGGAACTCGGCGTGCCGGGCACCGAGGCGAACCTCACACCGGAGATGCTAGATGCCTGATGGGGAGGCGGTCCGGGGGGTCGCCGCCGTCCCGCTCCGGTTTCGCCCGCCCGGGGGATGCGGTGCGGGGACCATTGGCCCAATATGCGGGGGGACACACCCGATTGGGTGAGACCGGGCGGCGGCCTCCGGCCGCCGCCAACCAGATGGGGCGGTTCCGACCCGCCCCGACGTCCATCGACACCAGCGCCGGTGCAGTGCCGGCGCCCCAGGGAGGGCTCCTTCCGTGACCGTACGGGTTGGCATCAACGGCTTCGGCCGGATCGGCCGTAACTTCTTCCGCGCACTTCTCGCGTCGGGCGCCGACATCGAGGTCGTCGGCGTCAATGACCTCACGGACAACAAGACGCTGGCGCACCTGCTCCGCTACGACTCGATCCTCGGCCGGCTGGATCAGGAGGTCAGCTACGACGAGACCTCGATCACCGTCGGCGGGAAGAGCTTCCGGGCGCTGGCCGAACGCGACCCGGCCGCCCTGCCGTGGCGGGAACTCGGCGCGGACGTCGTGCTCGAGTCCACCGGGCGGTTCACCAACGCCGAGGATGCACGCAAGCACATCGAGGCCGGCGCCAAGAAGGTGATCATCTCCGCCCCGGCGAAGAACGAGGACATCACCATCGTGATGGGCATCAATGACGGTGCCTACGACGCGGCGGTGCACAACATCATCTCGAACGCCTCGTGCACGACGAACTGTCTCGCCCCGATGGCGAAGGTGCTGCTCGACGAGTTCGGGATCACCAAGGGTCTGATGACGACGATCCACGCGTACACCAACGACCAGGTGATCCTCGACTTCCCGCACAAGGACCTGCGCCGGGCCCGTGGTGCCGCGACGAACATCATCCCGACGACGACCGGTGCGGCCCGGGCGATCTCTCTGGTCATCCCCGAACTCAAGGGGAAGCTCGACGGGTTCGCGATGCGGGTGCCGGTGCCCACCGGTTCCGCCACCGACCTGACCGTCGAACTCGGTCGCGAGGTGACCAAGGACGAGGTGAACGCGGCGTTCAAGAAGGCCGCCGAGGGCCCGCTGAAGGGGATCATGGCCTACACCGAGGACCCGATCGTCTCCTCCGACATCGTCACCGAGTCCGTTTCCTGCACCGTGGACGCCGGTCTGACCACCGTTCAGGGAAGCCAGGTCAAGGTCGTCGGCTGGTACGACAACGAGTGGGGCTACTCGAACCGGCTCCTCGACCTCACCGGCCTGGTCGGCGCCTCCCTCTGACCCGTCCCGTCCGTGACGGCGTGAGAGCGTGTTGTCGAACGTCGCCGACGACGAGTAGGCGCTCGGGCGAGTGCCTGGCAAGGCCGTCGGAGGTCCTGATAGTGGCGCTATCGGGACCTCCGGGAACGCCGCCAGGTGCCGCCCGGGTGCCGCGCCGTGGCGAAGTGAAGTGTGACGACCCGCTCTGAGTGCCGGCCGCGCCCGTAGGGGGTGGCCGGCACGCACGCCCGCCAGTTTGGAGCCCGCTTGAAGACCATCGACGATCTCGGCGACCTGCGCGGTAAGCGCGTCCTGGTGCGCAGTGACCTCAACGTCCCGCTGGACCATGCCACGTCCCCGGCGACGATCACCGACGACGGCCGTATCCGGGCCTCGGCGCCGACCCTGCGGCGGCTCGCCGAGGCCGGTGCCCGCGTCGTCGTCGTCGCCCACCTCGGTCGCCCCAAGGGCACCCCTGAGGAGAAGTACTCCCTGCGCCCGGTCGCAGCCCGGCTCGGCGAGGTGCTCGGCCGCGAGGTCGCCTTCGCCACCGACACGGTCGGGGCCTCCGCCGCCGCCACCGTCGCCGGTCTCGCTGACGGCGAGGTCGCGCTGCTGGAGAACCTCCGTTTCAACGCGGGGGAGACGAGTAAGGACGACGCCGAGCGCGGTGCCTTCGCCGACGCCCTCGCCGCCCTCGCCGACGTCTACGTCAGCGACGGTTTCGGTGTCGTGCACCGCAAGCAGGCCAGCGTCTACGACGTGGCCCAGCGCCTGCCGAGCGCCGCCGGCGGGCTCGTGTTCGCTGAACTCGACGTGCTCCGGCGGCTCACCGAGGACCCGGCCCGCCCGTACGCGGTGGTGCTCGGCGGCTCGAAGGTCTCCGACAAGCTCGGGGTCATCGACAACCTGCTCGGCAAGGCCGATCGGATCCTGGTCGGTGGCGGGATGGTGTTCACCTTCCTCGCCGCGCAGGGACATGAGGTTGGTACCAGCCTGCTCGAAGCCGACCAGCTCGACGTGGTGCGCGGATACCTGGCCCGGGCCGCCGAACTCGGTGTCGAGGTCGTCCTCCCGGTCGACGTGGTCGCCGCGGAGGCGTTCAGCGCTGAGGCCGCGCACGGGGTCGTCCGCGCCGATGCGATGCCGTCGGACCGGATGGGCCTGGACATCGGGCCGGACTCCGGCACGCTGTTCGCCGAGCGGCTCGCCGACGCGAAGACCGTCTTCTGGAACGGCCCGATGGGCGTGTTCGAGATGGAGCCGTACAGCCAGGGCACCGCGGCCGTGGCCCGGGCACTGACCACCTGCGACGGTCTCACCGTGGTTGGTGGCGGGGATTCCGCCGCCGCCGTCCGGGTCCTCGGTTTCGACGAGGAGGCGTTCGGACACATCTCCACCGGCGGCGGCGCGTCGTTGGAGTTCCTGGAGGGGAAGACCCTCCCCGGCATCGCGGTCCTGGAGGACTGAGACGTGGCAGCGAACAAGCCGGCCGGCGGGCGCACCCCGCTGATGGCCGGCAACTGGAAGATGAACCTCGACCACCAGCAGGCCACCCACTTGGTGCAGAAACTCGCGTGGACGCTGGACGATGCGAAGCATGACTTCACCGAGGTCGAGGTGGCGGTGATCCCCCCGTTCACCGACATCCGGTCGGTGCAGACGCTCGTCGACGGGGAGAACCTGGGCCTGCGGCACGGGGCGCAGGACGTCTCCGCGTACGACTCCGGTGCCTACACCGGGGAGGTGTCCGGGGCGATGCTCGCCAAGCTCGGCTGCACCTACGTCGTCGTCGGGCACAGCGAGCGGCGGGAGTACCACGCCGAGTCCGATGAGGTCGTCGGCAGCAAGGTGAAGGCCGTCTACCGGCACGGGATGCGCCCCATCCTCTGTGTCGGCGAGGGCCTGGAGGTCCGCCGGGAGGGGCAGCACGTCGCGCACACCCTCGCCCAGCTCGCTGCGGCTCTTGACGGTGTCCCCGGGGAGCAGGCCGCGGATCTCGTCGTCGCCTACGAGCCGATCTGGGCGATTGGCACCGGGGAGGTCGCCACCCCGGATGACGCCCAGGAGGTGTGCGCGGCGATCCGCGGGCGGCTCGGCGAGCTGTACTCCCCGGAACTCGCCGCGGGGGTGCGGGTGCTCTACGGCGGGTCGGTGAAGTCGGCGAACGTGGCCGGGATCATGGCCAAGGCCGATGTTGACGGGGCACTCGTCGGCGGGGCCAGCCTGGAGGCGGCGGAGTTCGCCGCGATCGTGCGCTACCGGGCCCAGCTGACGGCCTGAACGCGGGTTCCGGCCCCGGGGCGGATCCTTCCCGGGGCCGGAACCTTCGCGGTCGGGGTGGGGTGGTCCATGGCACCCCCGGGGATCGCCTACCCTGTGAGGGTGGCACGTACTGCTGCGAGAGGACGACTGTGACCGTAGCCCGAATTGTCCTGCAGGTTCTCCTGGGGATCACCAGCTTGTTCCTCACCCTGCTGATCCTGTTGCACAAGGGACGCGGTGGTGGTCTGTCGGACATGTTCGGCGGGGGTGTCTCCGCCAACATCGGCAGTTCCGGGGTGGCCGAGCGCAACCTCAACCGGTTCACCGTGATCGTGGGGCTGATCTGGCTTTCGGTCATCGTCGTGCTCGGTGTGCTGGAA
Organism: Kineosporiaceae bacterium; assembly: GCA_037381765.1. GTDB lineage: Bacteria > Actinomycetota > Actinomycetes > Actinomycetales > Kineosporiaceae > JARRQM01. The sequence continues at coordinate 4,064 of JARRQM010000064.1, read as the reverse complement.
CGTTTCTCCGCCACTGAGTCCCTCTGAACGCGGGCTCACCGCAACCGAGAACGATGTCGGCGTGACAGGCCCGTCACGCCCAGCGACTCCGGGGGTCCGGTACCGGACCCTCACTGACAGGGGAGGAAGCACCGGTGGCCAGTGGTAACGCGATCCGGGGCAGCCGGGTAGGCGCCGGTCCGATGGGCGAGGCGGAACGGGGTGACTCTGCACCGCGGTTCCGGATCTCCTACTGGTGCGCGAACGGGCACGAGACGAAGCCGAGCTTTTCCGAGGAGGCCGGGGTACAGCCCCCGGAAACCTGGGACTGCCCGCGCTGTGGTTTCCCCGCCGGACAGGACCCGGAGAACCCGCCGTCGCCGCCGCGCAACGAGCCGTACAAGACCCACCTGGCCTATGTGAAGGAGCGGCGCAGCGACGCCGACGGCGAGGCCATTCTTCAGGAGCTCTTCCCCGAGCTTCCAATCCTCGGGATTTCTTGCAATTGCCTCACTCCTCTCTCCTCTACCCGCCCCCACGCAGGGACCGGAGCCGGACGGGCGCAGGAGCTGGGGTTCGAGGTCCGCGGCGGCCGCGGTGTCCAACAGCCATAGGGTGCGGCGCCGCCCCAGGGCCAGTGCGGCCGGAACCGGTGGGGCGACAGCCGCTGCCGTTCCCGGTCGCGTTTCCACGGCCGTACCCGGGGCTCGCAGGGCGCGGGAGACCGCCGCTGACTTCTCGGCGCCCGCGGCAATGAGCCACACCTCCTGGGCGGCGCGGATGGCCGGCAGGGTCAGCGAGATCCGGGTCGGTGGCGGCTTCGGGGCCTCCCGCACCGCGATGACCGTGCCGTCGCTCACCTGGGCCCCGGGATGGCCGGGGAACAACGAGGCAACGTGCGCGTCGGGGCCGAGGCCGAGCAGGAGCACGTCGAAGGCGGGTACCGGGATCGTCGACGCGGGGTCGGCATACCGGGCCAGTTCCCGGGCGTACGTGGCAGCGGCCGCGTCCACCTGGGCGCCGGCGGCCGCATCCCCGGCGGGCATCGGGTGGATCTGGACGCCGGGCAGGGGAACCCGGTCGAGCAGGGCCTGCCGGGCCTGGGTCTCATTCCGGTCCGGGTGGCCGGGGGGCAAGTACCGTTCATCCCCCCACCACAGGTGCACCCCCGCCCAGTTGACGGCATCCCGGGCTGGGTTGTCGGCGAGCGCCCGCAGGACCTCGGTGCCCAGCCCCCCGCCGGTGAGCGCGACATGGACCGGCATCCCCCCGGCCCGCAGGTCCACGAGCCGGGCGACGAGGCGGGCGGCGGCGGCCTCGGCGAGGAGGGCGCGGTCGTGGTGGACGACGACAGCGGGGGCCGTCATGGGGTCTGCTCCGGGCCGGGGGTGCCGTTGCCGGAGGAACCGTTCCGGCGCCCGCCGGAACGCCGCGTCCCGTTCCCGAGCAGGGGCAGGCCGCGGGTGAGCACATCGGCGAACACGTCGTCGGGGTCGAGCCGGCGCAGTTCCTCGGCCAGGCAATCCCGGTCCAGACGGGGCTGCAGGGCGATCCGCCGCTCCGGTTGTCCCGGCTGGATCAGGGTGGCGACCGCGCCGTCCGGGCGGTGCAGGGCGATCTGCCCGGAGGCTCGTTCGAGGACGACCCCGATGAGGCCGGTCCCCGGTTCGGTGCGTTCCCGGCGGACCGGGCAGTCGAGTTTCAGCCGCAGCCACGCCGCGAGCAGGTCGGTGCTTGGGCTGTCCGAGGCCCCGGTGACCACGGCAGACTCAACCGGTTCGAACGGCGGTTGGTCCAGCGCCGCGGCGAGCAGCGCCCGCCACCGGGTGACCCGGGTCCAGGCGAGGTCGGTGTCCCCGGGGGTGAGCCGGTCGGCGAGCTGGCGCAGGGCCCGGGACGGGTTGCGGGCGGTCGAGGCATCGGTGATCCGCCGCTGGGCCATCCGGCCGATCGGATCCTGCCCGGGCTCATCGGGGGCCGGGCCGGACCACCAGGCGACGATCGGGGCGTCCGGGAGCAGCAGCGGGACCACGACCCCGGCACCGTGCCCGGCCAGCGGGCCGTACAGGCGGAGCACGATCACCTCGCTCGCTCCGGCGTCACCGCCGACCCGGATCTGCGCGTCGAGCCGGGAAGATCCCCGGCGCTCCCCCCGGACCAGGGCGATCACCCGGCAGGGATGTTCGCGGCTGGCGTCGTTCGCGGCCCGGATCGCCGCCTCGGCCCGGGCGTCCTCGGTGACGGCGACGAGAGTGAGGACCCGGCCGAGGGCGATCGCCCCACCGGTCTCCCGGAGGTCGACGAGCCGCCGGTTGACTTCCCCGGTGCCGGTGTCCGGTAGGTCGATGATCACGGCAGCCTCCAGGCCCGGCCGTCACCGGCGAGCATCGCATCCGCCGAGGCCGGACCCCAGGTCCCGGCGGGGTAGGGGTCCGGCTGTCCCTGTTCGGCCCAGTAGGCGGTGATCGGGTCGAGGATCTGCCAGGACAGTTCGACCTCCTCGTGCCGGGGGAACAGTGGGGGATCGCCGAGCAGCACGTCGAGGATGAGTCGTTCGTAGGCCTCGGGACTGGACTCGGTGAAGGCGTGCCCGTAGCCGAAGTCCATGGTGACGTCGCGGACCTCCATCGCGGTGCCCGGGACCTTGGAGCCGAACCGCATGGTCACCCCCTCATCCGGTTGCACCCGGATGACGATGGCGTTCTTGCCGAGTTCCTCGGTCGCGGTGTGCTCGAACGGCAGGTGCGGGGCCCGCTTGAACACGACGGCGATCTCGGTCACCCGGCGGCCCAACCGTTTGCCGGTGCGCAGGTAGAACGGCACCCCCGCCCAGCGCCGGGTGTCGATGTCGAGCCGGATGGCGGCGAAGGTCTCGGTGGTCGAGTCCGCCGGGATCCCGTCCTCCTCCAGGTAGCCGACGACCTGCTGCTCGCCCTGCCATCCGGCCGTGTACCGGCCCCGGGCGGTGTGCCGGGCCAGGTCTCGGGGCAGCCGGACGGCGGAGAGCACCTTCTCCTTCTCCGTGCGCAGGTCCCGGGCGTCGAAGGAGACCGGTTCCTCCATCGCGGTGAGTGCGAGCAACTGCAGCAGGTGGTTCTGGATGACGTCGCGGGCCGCGCCGATCCCGTCGTAGTAGCCGGCCCGCCCGCCGATGCCGAGATCCTCGGCCATGGTGATCTGCACGTGGTCGACGTAGTTGGCGTTCCAGATCGGTTCGAACAGCTGGTTGGCGAAGCGCATGGCGAGGAGGTTCTGCACTGTCTCCGTGCCGAGGTAGTGGTCGATCCGGAAAACCGCGTCGGCGGGGAACACCGACTCGACGACCCCGTTCAGTTCCTGCGCCGAGGTGAGGTCGTGGCCGAACGGTTTCTCCACCACGACCCGCCGCCAGGCGTCCTGCCCGGGGTCGGACAGCCCGGACCGGGCGAGCTGCTTGACGACGACGGGGAAGGCCTTCGGCGGGATCGACAGGTAGAAGGCGTGGTTGCCCCCGGTGCCCCGGTCACCGTCGAGTTTGGTCACCGCCGCGGCGAGCCGGTCGAAGGCGGCATCGTCGGAGAACTCCCCGGGGACGAACCGGATGCCCTCGGCCAGCTGCCGCCACACGTCCTCGCGGAACGGGGTGCGGGCGTGCTCGCGCACGGCGTCCCGGACGATCTGCCCGAAATCCTCGTCGGCCCAGTCCCGGCGGGCGAACCCGACGAGGGCGAAACCGGGGGGCAGCAGCCCGCGGTGGGACAGGTCGTAGACGGCGGGCATGAGTTTCCTGCGGGCGAGGTCGCCGGTCACCCCGAAGATGACCAGCCCGCAGGGGCCGGCGATCCGCGGTAGCCGTTTGTCCCGGTCATCGCGTAGCGGGTTGGCCCCGCGACCGATCGGCGCCGGGCTCACCCGTCGCCCCGGGCGGCGCCGAGGGCGGCCCGCAACTGGGCCAGCCCGGCGTCGTGGTCGCTCAGGTGCAACCGGAGTACCGGCCGGTCGAGTCCGGCGAGGACCTGGGCGTCCCCGGCGGCCTGGGCGGCGATCAGCCCGCCGAAACTGAACGGGCGTTCGGGGATCGCGAGGTCCTCCTGCGGCTCGGCGGT
>JARRQM010000063.1:0-11117 GCA_037381765.1 Kineosporiaceae bacterium | reverse complement strand
CCGGCCCCCACCAGCTGACCGGCTGGTCCCCGGACCCGGCATAGCCGACGAAGGCCAGGATGCCGGCGATCGCCACGACATTGTTGAGCACCGGGGCCCACATGTACGGGCCGAAACTGCCCCGGGCGTTGAGTACCTGGCCGAGCACCGTGTAGAGGCCGTAGAAGAACATCTGCGGCAGGCACCACAGGGCGAAGGCCGTGCCGAGGCGGACCACATCCGGTTCCGACCCCTGCGACCAGTAGAGCAGGAACAGCGGTGTGGCGAGCACGGTGAGCAGCACCGTCGCCCCGGCGAGCACCGCGAGGGAGACGGTGAGCAGCCGGTCGACGTACTCCCGGCCGGCCGCGCCGCGCCGCGAGGCCTGGACGATCTGCGGGACGAGGACGGCGTTGAGCACGCCGCCACCGATGAGCAGGAGGAACGTGTTCGGCAGCGTGTTCGCCGTGGTGAACACGTCGCTGGACAGGTGCGTGCCGATGGCCCAGGCCAGGGCCGTGGTCCGGACCATGCCGAGGACCCGGGAGAGCATCGTCCCCGCGGCCATGATCCCGCTGCTGCGCATCACCGACGCGGTGCCGTCGTCGGAGGCCTCCCCTGCCTCCCCTGCCTCCCCTGCCTCCCCCGCATCCTCGCTGCCCTGAGTGTTTGCAGAATCCCGGGTATTCGCGGAGTCCCGGGTATCTGCGGAATCCCGGGTATCTGCGGGGTCGTGCGTACCTGCCGGATCCCGGGTATTCGCGGGGTCCTGCGTACCTGCCGGGTCCCGTGCCTCCCGGGTGCCGGTGGCGGGTCCGGGAACGGTGTCCGGGTCGAGCACCGGGAGGGCCCCGGTGGAGGTTCCGGGGGCGGCGGGGTCGGCGGGGTCGTATCCGCCGGCCCACGACGGGCGCAGGCTCGGGCCGGTCCGCCCGCCCCGGCCGGATCCGGCGTCACCGGGACCCGTGCTCGCGGAACCCGTGCTCGCGGGGTCGGGGTACGGCGGGGCCACGGACGGGTCCCGCCACCAGCGCGTCGACGCGCCCGTCAGATCCCCGCCGGAAGGCCCGGTCCCGCCCGGTCCCGGTGTCCCGTCCCCGCCGGGGGCCCCGGTCCCGTCCGGTCCGGGCGGCCGGGGGGTCATGAGGTGCTCCGGGACGGGTGCTCGGCGGCGGGCCGATCGGGGGGCTCGGGGTCCGGGTCTCCGGTGCGCGGTCCGGAGCCCGGGGTCCCGGGAGGTTCGGGGGACTCCGTCGCGGGTGGCTCCGCCGAGGGCGGGCTCGCCGGGGCGTCCGGGGTCCGGGTCTCCCGGCGGACGACCTCCTCATCGGCGTCCGGGACGCTGTCCGGGGGCATCCGGGTGCGTCCCCGGCGGATCCCGCGGATCAGGCCGACCAGGACGAGCAGGCCGAGCAGGGTTCCGGTGATCCCGAGGGCGCGGCTCTCCCAGTCACTGTGTACCCGCACCATGATCGGGTCCGCGCCCTTCAGGGCAATTCCTTCGGGGGTGAGCAGACTTGTCGCGACCTCGACGTCACCGTTCGCCACGGCCTGGATGCGTACCCGGACGGTCTGTCGCCGGTGCGGGTCGAGGACCACGCCGACCGAGTGCGGCACGTGCAACCGTCCGTTCCGTGGTTTCAGCAGCAGGACCACATGGACCGGTTGGTCCAGTCGGTTCTCCAAGGTGACGAGCAGCGGTGACGTCGAGCGTGAGACGAGGAGTTTCGGGCCGCCCGGGAGGACGACGATCCCGTCGTAGAGGGCCTGGACGCGGCCGTCGAGCGCGGCGAGCGCGGCATCCCGTTCGGCATCCCCGGCCCGCCAGGGCAGTCCGACGAGGCTGACCGCGGTGCGCTGCACCCCCGGGACGAGTTCTTCCGGGGCGGTGAGCGCGGGGGTGAACCGGTCGAGTCCGCCGAGCGCGTCGACCACCGAGGTCACCGTGGCCCCGGGGAGTTCCGCCCGTTGCAGGGCCGCCGGGTAGGACGGGGCGACCCGGTCCACGGCGGGCACCGCAGCACTTTCCAGGGAGTGCAGCGGGGTGGGCGTCAGCCAGGTCGCCGAGCGCAGGGCCCGGGCCGCAGCCCGGACCCCGGCGGGGTCGGGGTCCCAGCCGCGGGGGGTGGTGACGAGGATGTTGCGTGGGTCGTTCGGGTGTTCGGCGGTGAGCGTCGCGAGGTCGGCGAGGAACTGCTGGGTGGCGAGGGCCCCGGACGGTCCGCCGGTTGCGGCGAGTTCGGCGGATAGCGTCTGGTCGTAGAGCAGGCCGCGCAGGGCGGTGGCGCCGGCGACCGGCACGGTGGTGCGCCCGCTCGGGGTGTAGGTGAGGTCGGTCCGGGTCGGTTGGGCCCCGTCGGCGAGGACGACGCTGCGGGCACCGGCGGCGGCGAGCATCTGCAGCGTCGTCGGATCGGCGGCCCCCGAGACGGGGAAGGCGAGATCGGTACGCAGAGCGTGTCCGAATACCGCCCGGGTTGCCGCGACGGACAGCGTCCAGGACAGCCGGAGCAGGTCGGTGGCGTCACCGTGGGCCACCGCGGAGAGGTCGGTGTCGCCGAAGGGCAGGGCGGCCGCGTCCCGGCCGATCAGCCCGGTCTTCACGGTGTCCAACCATCGTGCGGCGGCGGCTTGCTGCTCGGCGGTGACCGTCAGCTGATCCCCGGTGGCCGTCAGCTGGTCCCCGGTGGCCGTCGGCTGGTCCCCGGTGGTCGTCGGGGTCGGAGTGGTCGAGTCATCGGGGGATGTGGTCGGGGTGTCCGCTCCCGAGCCGGTGGACGGGGTATCGGCCGGAGTGGTCGGTGTTGCGGCGACGGCCGCCCCCGTTCCGGCCGCCCCCGTTCCGGTGTCCCCGGCGGCTGCCGACGCCGACGGGTTCACGGATGCTTCGGTGACCGGTCCGGTGGTCGGCGGGACTGATCCGGTCTTCCCCGGTTCCCGGACGTTCGCCGAGGCGGCGGCATCCGCCGCGGTGAGCAGGGCCGGGTCGAGCAGCCAGGTGAAGGCCGGGTCGGCGGTCGCCCGGATGAGGTTGTCCAGCCGTCCGCCGTCGGCGAACTCGGCGAGCTGTTCCTCGGTCGGGTCGGCCGGGTCGGTCACCGGCAGGTCGGAGGTGAGCGGGGCCAGCAGGGTGAGCCGGGTGGGGGCGAACCCGACGTCCGGTGACCACACCAGGTAGGTGCGTTGCACCGCGACGAGGCCCCGGTCCGGTCCGGCGAACACCTCGACGGCGGCACCATGTGCGCCGAAGGAGGAGGTGGTCGCCGGCAGACCAAGGTCCCGGGCCGGGATGGTGATCAGGAAGCGGGCGCTCCCACCGGACGGGATCGGTGCGGCGAGGGCGGTTCCGCCGCGCCGGGCCGACGGGATCGGTGTGGTCGGGGTTGCGGTCCAGCTCGCGATCTTCGATCGGGTGTCCAGGACGGGGTACTGGGTGAGCAGGTCGACCCGGATGTCGGTGAGCGGCCGGGTCCCGGTGTTCACCACCCGGCCCTCGATCCGCAGGGTGTCCGCCGGGGTCATCGCCGCCGGGGCCATGGTGTCGATGAGCAGCTGGGCCGGTGTCGCGGGGGCGGCGCGGACGGCTGCGGCCGCCGGCGGGGCGGACGGGCCGAGCAGGGCCGTGGCGACCGCGGCGAGCAGGGCCAGGACGGTCCCGGACCGGGCCCGGCGCGCGGTGGGGCTCACGTCGGGCCCGCCAGCAGCGTGAACGCCTGCCGGACGATCCGGCGCTCATTGGGGAAGGCGAGGAGCGCGCCCAGTTCCGGTAGCGGCACCCAGGCCACGTCGATCGCCTCCTGGTCAGGGTCGCCGTCGATGCTCAACCGGCCGCCGACGGCGGTGAGCAGGTAGTGGTGGACGATTTTGTGTACCCGGCGTCCCTCGGCGGAGAACCAGTAGTCGATCGTGCCGAGGGGATCGCGCACCGTACCGCGGATCCCGGTCTCCTCGGCGATTTCCCGGACGGCGGCCTGCTCGGGGGTCTCCCCGTCCTCCAGATGCCCCTTGGGCAGGCACCACTCGATCCGTCCGGCCCGGTTCAGTCGGGCGATCACGGCAGCCCGGGGGGTCGGCGCGGACAGGTCGACGACGAGCCCGCCCGCGGAGGTCTCCTCGACGGTCGGTAGCGTCCGACGCCGTCTCGGGGACCGGGCGGAACGGGGCATGCGGTCACTGTAACCAGTGCCGATGCGGGGGAGCATCGGATGTCGGGCGTGCCCCGGCAACCCGGGGTGCGGCCCCCCGGGGGATATCCGCGGGTGGGGTGTGCAGCGATCTGGCACCCTTGACCCCCGTGCCCGCACCTCGTCCGGAAAGCCCCGACACCGCCCGCCGCCGCCTCGTCGCGGCTCTCGTCGGGCTCGACCCCGTCATCGGTGACCTTGCCGCGCGGTTCCGCGCGGCCGGCCACGAACTCGTCCTCGTCGGCGGTCCGGTGCGGGACGCGTTACTCGGACGTACCTCGCCGGATCTCGACTTCACCACCGACGCCCGGCCGGAGCGGACCCTCCCGTTGCTGCGGTCCTGGGGGGACGCGCACTGGGACATCGGCAAGGAGTTCGGCACGATCGGGGCCCGCCGCGGTGATCTGGTCGTCGAAGTGACGACGTACCGCAGCGACAACTACGCGCCGTCCTCGCGGAAACCGGAGGTCCGGTTCGGGAACAGCCTCGAAGAGGATCTGGGCCGCCGTGACTTCACCATGAACGCGATGGCGGTCCGGTTGCCGGAACTCACCTTCGTCGACCCGTACGGCGGGCTCGACGACCTGCTCGACCGGCGGCTGCGCACCCCGGGCAGTCCCGAGGTGTCCTTCACCGACGACCCGCTGCGGATGATGCGGGCCGCCCGGTTCGTCGCGCAGCTGCAGGTGCGTCCGGATGATGCGGTGCTCGCCGCGATCCGTGGACTGTCCGCGCGGATCGACATCGTCGCCGCCGAACGGGTCCGGGCGGAGCTGGAGAAGTTGCTGCTCGCCGGGCACCCCAGGGACGGCCTCAACCTGCTCGTCGACAGCGGGCTGGCCGACCAGGTGCTGCCGGAGGTGTCGGCGATGCGCCTGGAGATCGACGAACACCACCGGCACAAGGACGTGTACGAGCACAGTCTCACCGTGCTCGACCAAGCGATCTCCCTGGAGAGCGGCCCGGACGGGCCGGTCCCGGGACCCGACCTGGTGCTCCGGCTGGCCGCGTTGCTGCACGACATCGGCAAGCCGGTGACCCGGAAGTTCGAACCGGGCGGCGGGGTGAGCTTCCACCATCACGAGATGGTCGGGGCGAAGCTCGCGACGAAGCGCCTGCGGGCGTTGCGGTTCGACAAGGAGACGATCACCCAGGTGTCCCGGCTGATCCAGCTGCACCTGCGGTTCCACGGGTACGGCGAGGGAGAGTGGACGGATTCGGCGGTCCGCCGGTACGTCGCCGACGCCGGACCGCAACTGGACCGGTTGCACCGGCTGACCCGGGCGGACTGCACGACGATGAACCGGCGCAAGGCGGTCCGGCTCGCGAACGCCTACGACGATCTGGAACGCCGGATCACCGAACTCGATGCGGCGGAGGAACTCCGGGCGGTGCGGCCGGACCTCGACGGTAACGCGATCATGGAGATTCTCGGTATCCCGCCGGGTCGCGAGGTCGGCCAGGCCTGGCGGCACCTCAAGGAGGTGCGGTTGGAGCGCGGCCCCCTCGATCCGGACGAGGCCCGTACCGAACTGCTCACCTGGTGGGAACGCCGAGGGACGGCCGGAACGGCGGACTGACCCCGGGGGGACCATCAGCCCGTAACCTGCACGCCATGACCCGGGCCGGCACCTTTCTCGGCGACCTGCGCACGGTCTGGTGGCGGCAGGACTTCCGTCGGCTGTTCACCACCCGGCTGATCTCCCAGGCGGCGGACGGGGTCTTCCAGGCGGGCCTGGCCGGGGTGGTGTTCTTCTCCCCGGAACGGGCCGCCTCGGCGCAGGCGATCGCCGTGGTGCTGACCGTCGCGGTGCTCCCGTACACCGTGCTCGGCCCGTTCGCCGGGGTGCTGCTCGACCGGTGGCGGCGCCGGCAGGTGCTCGTCGTGGCGAATCTTGTCCGGGCCGTCATCGTCGCGGGTACCGCCGGGCTGGTCGCCGGCGGGGTGGTCGGGGCCCCGCTGTACCTCGCCGTCCTCGCGGTGATGTCGGTGAACCGGTTCTTCCTCGCCGGGATCGGGGCGGCGCTGCCCCATGTCGTCGCCGAGGGGGAACTGGTCGCGGCGAATGCGGTGTCGCCGACCTCGGGGGCGATCGCGGCGATCCTCGGCGCCGCGGGGGCGTCCGGGCTGCGGGTACTGGCCGGGCCCGGGAACGCGACAGATGCGCTGATCGTCGCCACGGCCGCGTTCGGCTACGTCGCCTCCGCCACGGCGGCCACCCGGATGGCGGCCGACCGGCTCGGGCCTGTGGCGGCCGACCGGCTGCCCTGGGCGGGAGTGCGGCAGGCTGTCGCCGGGGTACTCGGTGGGCTCGTCGGCGCCGCCCGGCACCTGACGCGGCGGCATACCGCCCTCGCCGCCCTCGGCGCCACCGTCGCGGTCCGTTTCGGGTACGGGGTCGCGACCTTGATGACCGTGCTGATGTGCCGGAACCTGCTCACCGACCCGGCTGCGGTGGACGCCGGGTTCGCCCTGCTCAGCGCCGCGTTCGCGGCGACCGGGGCGGGGTTCGTCGGCGCGGCGGTACTCACCGCCTGGGCCACCCGCCGGGTCGGCCCGCAGCGCTGGATCGTGGTGAACCTGCTGGCCCTCGCCGCCGGGACCGCCGTCCTCGCCATCCGGATCGGAGTGCCGACGCTGCTCGTGGTGGCGGCGGTGACCGGGCTGGCCACCCAGGGCGGCAAGATCTGCGTGGACAGTCTGGTCCAGGCTGATGTCGACGACGCCTTCCGGGGCCGGGTGTTCTCCCTGTACGACGTGCTCTACAACGCCGCGTTCGTGCTCGCGGCGGGGGCTGCGGCAGTGCTCCTGCCGGTGACCGGGTACTCCCGGGCGTTGCTCGTCGTGCTCGTCGCCTGGTATCTCGTCGCGGCCGCCGGGTACGCCCGCGCCGCGGCGCGGGCGGGTTCGGCGCGACCGGCTTCGGCCGGGTCCGGGCCGGCGTCCGGATAGGGCGAGGCCGCCCGGGCACCAGGGGTGCCTGCGGCCTCGACCGGTGCGCCAGCTCAGCGCTCGAGTTCACCGGTGATGAATGCCTCGACCTTGGCCCGGGCGACATCGTCGTTGAACTGCTCCGGCGGGGACTTCATGAAGTACGAGGACGGCGACAGGATCGGCCCGCCGACCCCGCGGTCCTTGGCGATCTTCGCGGCGCGCAGCGCATCGATGATGATCCCGGCGGAGTTCGGGGAGTCCCAGACCTCCAGCTTGTACTCCAGGTTCAGCGGCACCTCGCCGAACGCCCGGCCCTCCAGCCGCACATAGGCCCACTTGCGGTCGTCCAACCAGGCCACGTAGTCACTCGGGCCGATGTGCACGTTGCGGGCCCCGATCTCGTGGTTCATGTTGCTCGTCACGGCCTGGGTCTTGGAGATTTTCTTCGACTCCAGCCGGTCCCGTTCGAGCATGTTCTTGAAGTCCATGTTGCCGCCGACGTTGAGCTGGTACGTGCGGTCCAGCACGACGCCGCGGTCCTCGAACAACTTGGCCATCACCCGGTGCGTGATGGTCGCGCCGACCTGGCTCTTGATGTCGTCGCCGACGATCGGCACGCCCGCGTCGGTGAACTTCTGCGCCCACTCCGGGTCCGAGGCGATGAACACCGGCAGCGCGTTGACGAAGGCGACCTTCGCGTCCAGGGCGCACTGGGCGTAGAACTTGTCCGCCCCGTCCGAACCCACCGGCAGGTAGGAGATGAGCACGTCGACCTTCTGGTCCTTGAGGACCTGGACGACGTCGACGGGCTCCTCATCGGATTCGGTGATGGTCTGCAGGTAGTACTTGCCGAGACCGTCGAAGGTGTGTCCGCGCTGCACGGTCACCCCGGTCGGCGGGACGTCGCAGATCTTGATGGTGTTGTTCTCGCTGGCGCCGATCGCCTCGGCGAGGTCGAGGCCGACCTTCTTCCCATCGACGTCGAACGCGGCGACGAACTCGATGTCCCGCACGTGGTAGTCGCCGAACTGCACGTGCATGAGACCCGGCACGCTGCTGTCGACGCCGGCATCCCGGTAGAAGTGAACGCCCTGCACCAGGGACGCGGCACAGTTGCCCACGCCGGCGATGGCGACGCGTACGGATCCCATGTCCTTCTCCTTCATCTTCACTGTCTTGGTGGGGTGTCTCGGTCAGGTGTCGCGGTGGTTCTCTCCGGTGGTGCGGCGGTGGCGGCCGGGGGTGCGGCCGGCCGGGTGGTCCGGTGCCGGATGGATCACCGGGGTCGTGCCGGGCCCGAGGTCGTATGCCGGGCCGGAGGTCGTGTGCGGGCCGGTCAGCGGGGGCCGTCCGCGGGGCACCGGCTGCGAGACCCGGTTCCGGGCACCGGTTCCGGGGTCATCCGCCGGGGCCGTGCTGCGGTCATCCGGGTCCGGGCGGGTCCGGCCGCCCGGGAAGGGCGTCCGGGTTCCGGAGGTGGGTCATGTTGCTCGCGCGCTCGCTGTCGATGAGTTCGGTGAGCCAGCGCACCTCACGCTCAACCGACTCCAGCCCGTGACGTTGGAGTTCCAGCGTGTAACTGTCCAGGCGTTCCCGGGTGCGGGTCATCGACTGCCGGACACCGTCGAGGCGTTCCTGCAACCGCATCCGCCGGCCTTCCAGGATCCGCAACCGGGTGGCCGCATCGGTGCGGGCGAAGAAGGCGAAGTGGACGTCGAAGGTTTCGTCCTCCCAGGCCGCCGGGCCGGATTGGGTGACCAGGGACTGGAAACGCTCCTTGCCGTCCGCGGTGAGTTCGTAGACGATCCGGGCCCGCCGTCCCGTTCCGCGCCCGAGGCTCTCCGCCGCGTCATCCGGGTCGAGGGCCCGGATGAGCCCTCCCGCGAGCAGGGACTTCAGGGCCGGATAGAGCGTGCCGTAGGACAGTGCCCGGAAGGTCCCGAGCAGGGCATTGAGCCGTTTGCGCAGCTCGTACCCGTGCAGCGGAGCTTCGTGCAGGAGGCCGAGCACGGCCAGCTCGATGATTTCCGACCGCCTGCTCACGTGCACCTCCTCCGGGTGGCCCCGTTCCTTTGCCCCGGGTGGCCGGCCGGGGGAACACCCCGAGTGCGGGCATCCGGATCTTGCCCCGGCTGTCGACCCTCGCGATGATGTATCGCTTCGATACATCTGGACAGTAGGTTGCGTCCGGACGGAGCGCAACCCTTCGGGCCGGAAACCCCAGCGGAAACCCCGCCGGGGACCCGGCACGTAGCCCGGGCCAGGCCGGGCCGGTCGGACTCCGGGGCGCGCCCCGATCCGGGCGGGAAACGTCCCGCCACCCCGCCGGGAACACCGCGTGACCGGGGCGGGAGCAGCCCGATGAACAGGGGGTTTCGGGTGAGCACCGGCGGCAGGCCCATACTGGACAACCGTCGGACATTGACGCGGCGCCCTTCCGGGCCCGTGACAGGCCGAACTGCACCGACACGTCACACCGAAACGAGGGACGAGGATCGTGGGACGACGAACTGTCCAGCCTTCCGGGATCCGCCCCGGCCCCCGGCATGACGGGTTCCCGCGCGGAACCCGGTCCGGCGCCACCGGCGCCCCGGTGCGGAAGAAGTTCATCGACTACCCGCGGGCCGGACGGCGCGGCTGGACCCGGTGGATCCCGTCTTGGCGGCTGATCACCGCGGCCGGCGCGTTCGGGGTCACCATCATCATCGTCCTGGTCATGTCGATGTACGCGAACGCCCAGGTGAAGCCGCCCGCGGAGAGCACCCGGGCGCAGGCGACGGTCGTCTACTACAGCGACGGCAAGACCGAGATCGGTCGCATGCAGCAGGAGAACCGCACGATCGTCACTTTGGAGCAGATCCCGGAACACGTCCGCAACGCCGTACTCGCCGCGGAGGACCGCACCTTCTACAGCAACCAGGGCGTCTCCTGGACCGGCACGCTGCGTGCGGCGTGGAGCAACAGCCGGGGCGGGTCGCTGCAGGGCGGGTCGACGATCACCCAGCAGTACGTGAAGAACGCCATCCTGGACAACCGGCAGCGCACCGTCTCGCGCAAGCTCAACGAGTTCTTCATCGCACTGAAGATCAACCGGCAGATGCCCAAGGACGAGATCCTCGTCAACTACCTCAACACCATCTTCTTCGGCCGCAACGCCTACGGCATCGAGGCCGCCTCGCAGGCGTACTTCCACAAGAGCGTGAGCGACCTCACCCCGTCCGAGGGGGCGTTCATCGCCGGCATCATCAACGGGCCCAACCTCTACGACCCGGCAAACGGCGAGGAGTCGACCACCCGGGCCGAGGCCCGGTGGACGTTCGTCGCCGACGGGATGGCCGAGATGAACTGGGTGACCGCGGCCGAACGCGCCGAGATGGCCTTCCCCACCGTGCAGCCGCCGAAGAGCAACGCCGAAGCGGTCCTCGGTGACCAGAACCAGTACCTCCTGCAGATGGTCCGCCAGGAACTCACCGAACGTGGGGTCGGCTCGGGTAAGAACTTCCGGCGCTACACCCAGAAAGAACTCGACACCGGGGGCTTCCGGATCATCACCACCTTTGACCGTTCCCGGGTCGTCGCGGGATGGAAAGCGGTCCGCGCCAAGCTCGGTGACCCCGAAACCTGGCCGGAGGGCACCCAGGCGGCGATGGCCTCGGTCGACCCGAGCAGCGGGGCCGTTGTCGCGATCTACGGCGGTGACGGGATCAGCCGCAGCAGCAACGCCGCCACCCAGGACACCGCCCAGGCCGGATCCACGTTCAAGCCGTTCACCCTGATCGCCGCCCTCGAAGGGGACCCGGACCGCGGGGTCGACCCGATCAACCTGCGCAGCCGCTACGACGGGCACAGCCCGCTCAAGGTCGACGGGTACACCGTGCGTAACTTCGGGAACGAACAGTTCAAGGACATCGACCTGATCACCGCCACCGAACATTCGGTGAACACCGTCTACGTCGCGCTCAACTCCGAGGTCGGTCCCGCGCACACCCGGGAAGTGGCCATCCGCGCCGGTATCCCCG
>JARRQM010000062.1:0-9261 GCA_037381765.1 Kineosporiaceae bacterium | reverse complement strand
ACTTTCCGGGAGCCTCCGGATGTGGAGGTTCTGCGCCGATCGGGGATGCTGCCGGGGCTGTTGGCGTGCCCGCGGCCGACCGCTCCTAGACTCGACAGCCCAGGCCCGCGGAGGAGGACATCCCGATGGTGACGCTCGACCAGATCGCAAGTCCGCAGGACCTGCGCGGGCTGTCGGACGCCGAACTCGCCGACCTGGCCGGGCAGATCCGCGACTTTCTGGTGCAGGCCGTCGCCCGAACCGGGGGACACCTCGGCCCCAACCTCGGGGTCGTCGAGCTGACCATGGCCCTGCACCGGGTCTTCGACTCCCCGCAGGACACCCTGATCTTCGACACCGGCCACCAGGCCTACGTGCACAAACTGCTCACCGGCCGGCAGGACTTCACCCGGCTGAAACGGCGCGGCGGCCTGTCCGGGTACCCGAGCCGGGCCGAATCCGACCACGACGTCGTGGAGAACTCGCACGCCTCCACCGCACTGTCCTGGGCGGACGGTCTCGCCAAGGCCTACCAGCTACGTGGGGAAAGCGACCGGCACGTCGTCGCGGTGATCGGCGACGGCGCCCTGACCGGGGGAATGGCCTGGGAAGCGCTGAACAACATCGCGGTCGGGCCGGACCGTAACCTCGTCATCGTCGTCAACGACAACGGCCGCTCCTACGCGCCGACCATCGGCGGGCTCGCCCACCACCTGTCCACCCTGCGCACCACCGAGGGGTACGAGCGGTTCCTCGACTGGGGAAAGGCCACCCTGCAGCGGGTGGGGCCGCCCGGGCGGCTCGCCTACGACGCCCTGCACGGGATGAAGAAGGGACTCAAGGACGTCGTCGCCCCGCAGGGGATGTTCGAGGACCTCGGCATCAAGTACGTCGGTCCGGTGGACGGACATGACATCGCCCAGCTCGAACACGCGCTGGGCCGGGCTCGGGCCTTCGGCGGGCCGGTCATCGTGCACGCGATCACCCGCAAGGGCAACGGGTACGCCCCGGCCGAGAACGACGAGGCCGACCGGTTCCACGCGACCCCGGCGATCGACCCGGCCACCGGTATCCCGGTCACCGCCGGGGGCCGCACCTGGACCGGGGTGTTCGCCGAGCAGATGGTCGACCAGGCCGCACACCGTCCCGAGGTGGTCGGGGTCACCGCCGCCATGCTCATCCCGGTCGGCCTGCACCGGTTCGCCGAACGCTTCCCCGACCGGGTCTTCGACGTCGGTATCGCCGAGCAGCATGCGGTCACCAGCGCCGCCGGGATGGCCCTCGGCGGCCTGCACCCCGTCGTCGCCGTCTACGCGACCTTCCTCAACCGCGCCTTCGACCAGGTGCTGATGGACGTCGGGCTGCACCGGGCCGGGGTCACCTTCATCCTGGACCGGGCCGGGATCACCGGGGACGACGGCGCCAGCCACAACGGCATGTGGGATCTGTCCCTGTTCCAGCTCGTCCCCGGGATCCGGATCGCCGCCCCGCGGGACGCCGCCACCCTCACCGCGGAACTCGACGAGGCCCTCGACGTCGACGATGCCCCGACCGTGCTGCGCTTCCCCAAAGGCAACCTTCCGGCGGACATCCCCGCCCTGGATCGGGTCGGCGGGATGGACCTGCTGCACCGGGCCGGCGCCGAGGACGTGCTCGTCGTCGCCGTCGGTGCGATGGCCGGCCCCTGCCTCGACGTGGCCGGCAGGCTCGGCGACCAGGGCATCGGGGTCACCGTGGTCGATCCCCGCTGGGCCATCCCGGTCGACGACCGGCTGCCCGGGCTGGCCGCCCGGCACCGGCTGGTCGTCGTCGTCGAGGACAACGGCCGGGTCGGCGGGATCGCCGCCGCGGTACGTCAGCGGCTGGAGGAGGACGGGGTGCCGGTCCCGGTGCGCGGATTCGGCGTTCCGCAGACCTTCCTCGCGCATGCCCGGCGCGCGGAGATCCTCGACGAGATCGGGCTGACCGCGCAGGAGATCTCCCGTCAGGTCGTCGAAGCCGTCGCCGGACTCGACGCGGTCGCGGACACCGGGATCGTCGACGCGGCCCCGGACGATCGCCGGAACGGGGCGGCGAACGGGGGGGCGAGAAGCGCCTACCCCAGGGCGACCGCGGTCGGGTCCCCGCCGGGGGCGGGGAGGGCGACCTCGTCCCGGGTGACCAGGAGCGGCCGGTCCACGCCCCGCTCGGTGTCGTCGGTGAGCAGCCACACACTGGCGAGGAAGGCCGGGTCGACCCGGCGCAGGTCGGTCCAGCCGCGCACCCGCCGGGGTACCGCGACCGTCTGCAGTCCGGTGCCGTCGGCCCCGGCCAGCGCGGTGCGCAGGGTTCGTGAGGCGAGCAGGGTGAGGGCGTCACAGCCGCCGACCGGGCGGATCTCGGTGGCCCGGTCACGCCGTAGCCGGCGTCGGGCCAGTTCCCCCATCCGTTCCGCGTGTTCGCGCAGCTGCGGCCACCACAGCCGGCCCACTCCGTGCCAGGGGGGCAACGGGACCGCGAGATCGGGGTGCGGGTCCACCCCGAGGACGCCGGGGCCGAGGTCGAGCGCGCCGCCGAGCAGGCGTTCCCGGACCCAGTCCGGTCCGGGGTGCAGGGGGTGGTCCGGGGGCAGGGCGAGCGGTCGGGCGGCGTGCCGGAGCCGGGCGGCACCGGCTCCGCCGGCGAGGGCCCGAGCCAGCCGGAGGGTGTCGCCGACCCTGCGGCGCCCCACCGCCGAAACCGGGTCGTACCCGCCCAGGGCGGAGAGGATATGCCGCCACGGGACGAGGACCTCGGGGTCGCCGGGGAGGAGCACACCGTCGTCACCGGGGTGGAGGTCGAGGTCGTCGAGTACGCTCACGGCGAGAACGCACCGCCGGGCGCGTGCGGTTTCCTCGGCATGGGTCACCAGGAAACGCTAGCCAGGGGCGGGCCCGTCCGGCGGGCGTGTCCGGGATCGACCACCCGCCCGGGGGCGCGGTCGGCACACAGCGTTCCCGTCGGCGACCGACCGGGTTCGTCCGCTGACCGCGAGTGCGCTCCTGCGCACCTGTTCGGGAATGACCTGCCGGGTGGGACCCCGGAGCCGCAGCAACCCCGTTAGGGTGCGACTGTGCGCGGTGACGAGGGGAACACGCAGGTGGATACGCCGGAGGAGGCGAACCCGGGTGTCCTGGTGAAGGGCCCGGGCCCGGTGCGGGAGGAACCCCCGCAGCTTCCCGGGACCCCGAGACGGGCCAAACGCCGCCTCGTTGCCGGGGTCGTCGTCGGCGGCCTGGTCCTCGGGGTGGCCCTCGGTATCGGGGTGATCGGGACCGGGCTGGTCCGCGGCGGCGGGACGGCCCACACCCCGACCTCCCAGCAGCTCGCCGAGACCCGGGACACGGCCATCGACGCGGCCCTGGCCACCATGGAGGTGGCGGTCCGCAACGGTGACGAAGCGGCCTTCCTCTCCGTCGTCGATCCGGCGGCCACCGACTTCCGGGCCCACCAGCAACGCGTGTTCCGTAACCTGCAGGCCCTGTCGGATGCGGTGACCGTCCGCTACAGCTGGGACCGCACCACCCTGCCGGTGCCCGAGGCCCGGGCCTACGCCACGGACGGGGTGGTGGCCGCGGTCACCGTGACCCACCAGTTCCCCAGCTACGACACCCGGCCGGTGGCCGACGTCGTGGGGCTGAGTTTCGCCCCCGCCGGCGGTCACTGGTACCTCGTCGCGGATACCGACGCGGACGGGGTGCTGCCGCTGGGCGGGCAGTACGAGCCCTGGGCCTTCACCGAGGTGTCCGTCCTGCGCGGCAAGGACGTGCTGCTGATCGGTGACCCCGAACATTCGGCTGAGGACCGGCAGCTGAAGGAACGGTTGGAAGCGGAGCTGGCCGAGGTCCGGTCGATGTGGCCGGGCCAGGAATGGAACGGGAAGGTCGTCGCCTACGCCGGCACCGCCCCCGACTTCGTCGCCGCCTGGTTCGGGGACAACGCCACCACCAGGGAACGGGTCGGCTCCAGCGAGGAGGCGACCTTCGAGGCCAAGGTGCGGGTGCTGCCCCGCGAACCGGTCGCCACCGCCGACGACGCCTACCTTCCGGGGGCGGCCCGGCTCGTGGTCACCCCCTACCTGCTCGAGTCGGACGCCAAGACGTTGGAGCCGGTGCTCCGGCATGAGCTCACCCACATCGCCCTCGCCGGGGTCGGGGCGCGACGCCCGGCGACCTGGCTGGTCGAGGGGGTCGCCGAGTACACCGGGTTCCGTACGGTCACCGCCTCCGGTGCGGTGGACGGGGTCGGGTCACTGTCCGCCCGGGGAATCAGCCGCACCACTTGGGCGAACTTGAAGCAGAACACCTGGAAGCCCCGCCTGATCTCCGACGACAGCCTCTACACCGGGACCGGGACCGAGGTGGATGAGGCGTACACCTCTGCCTGGTTCACCTGCCTGTACATCGCCGACCACTACGGCGAGACCAAGCTGCGGGCCCTGTACACGAACATGGCCGGGCAGGATACGTCGCTGTCCGATGCCGCGGCCGAGGACGCGGCCCTGCACGATGTGCTGGACGTGGACCGGGCCACCTTGCAGACCCGGGTCCGCAGCTACGCCCGCACCCTGCGGAAGAGCTTCGCCTGACCTGCTGACCGGAGGGGACCCGCTGCGGGGCCGTGACCGGCGCCGGGAAGCGGCCGGGGGCGGTCGGGCCGGAACGTTGTCACCGGTCCCGGCGCCGCGGACAGCAGCACAGCCGCGGTGCCGGGACCGGTGACGTGGGGCGGGACCGGTCGGCGGGCCCTCAGCGGGGGAGGGAGGCGACTCCTGGGGGCAGGAACCGCCGGCCGGTAACTTTCTCGGCGATCCCGGTACGGTCCAGGTACGGGGTGAGCCCGCCGAGGTGGAACGGCCAGCCCGCGCCGATGATCATGCACAGGTCGATGTCCTGCGGTTCGGCGACAACACCCTCGTCGAGCATCCGGCGGACCTCGTCGGCGAGGGCCTCCAGGGCCCCTTCCCGGACCTGTTCGGGGGTGCGCACGGTGTCGCCGAACTGCAGCAGCGCGGCCACCTCGGCGGACAGGGAGGGTCGCCCGTCGGCGTCCCAGGAGGCCACCCCGGGCAGTCCGGCCTCGACGATCCGGCCGAGGTTGTCCGAAACCCGGAACCGGTCCGGGAACGCCGCGTTCAGGGACCCGTCGACGTGGTGCAGGATCGCCGGGCCGACCAGTTGCATGAGCAGGAACGGGGACATCGGCAGGCCGAGCGGGGCGACGGCGGCGTCCACGACGTCGATCGGGGTGCCCTCGTCGAAGGCCCGGACGACCTCCCCGGAGAACCGGGTGAGCAGCCGGTTGACGACGAATGCCGGCGCGTCCTTGACGAGTACGCAGGACTTCTTCAGTTGCTTGCCCACGGCGAGGGCGGTCGCCACGGTGGCGTCGTCGGTGGCCGGGGTGCGGACCACCTCGATGAGCGGCATCACCGCGACCGGGTTGAAGAAGTGGAAGCCGACGAGTCGTTCCGGGTGGGCAAGGTTCTCCGCCATCCGGGTGACCGACAGCGAGGACGTGTTCGTCATGAGCACGCACTCGTCCCCGACCACGGCCTCGACCTGGGCGAAGACCTGCTGTTTGATGTCCAGCCGCTCGAAGACGGCCTCGATGACGAGGTCGGCCCCGGCGAAGGCGGCGGTCTCGACCGAGCCGGTGACCAGCGCGGTCAGCCGGTTCGCCGTATCCGCGTCGACCCGTCCGCGGCGCAGCAGGGCGGCGATCTCCCCGCGCACGTACTCCAGACCTCGGTTCACCCGTTCCTCGTCGAGGTCGGTCATCACCACGGGTACCTGCAGGCGCCGGGCGAACAGCAGGGCCAGCTGCGCGGCCATCAGCCCGGCGCCGACCACGCCGACCGAGGTGATCGGCCGGGCCAGTCCGGCGTCGGGGGCTCCGGCGGGTTTCTTCGCCCGCTTGTTCACCAGGTCGAAGGCGTAGAGGCTGGAGCGCAGCTCTTCGCTCATCGCGAGTTCGGCCCCGACCTCGGATTCTGCCGCGAAGGCGGTGTCCCGGTCCGCGGTCCGGGCGAGGCCGACGAGGTCGAGCGCCCGGTACGGGGCGGGGGCGGCGCCGTGCAGTTTCGCGTCGACGAAGGCCCGGGTCTCGGCGAGGGCCGCCGTCCAGGTGGCCTCGTCGCGGTCGATCTCGGGGCGGTCCACCTGGACCTGGCCGCGGAGCACGGCCGAAGCCCAGGACAGCGACTCCTCCAGGAAGTCCGCGGGGTGGAAACCGGCGTCGGCGATGCCCAGGGCGAGTGCCTTCGGCCCGTTCAGCATCTTGTTGTTGCTCAGCGCGTTCGTCACCATCACCTGGAGCGCGGCCTGCGGTCCGATCAGGTTCGGCAGCAGGTAGGTGCCGCCCCAGACGGGGGCGAGACCGAGGAAGCACTCGGGCAGGCCGAGGGCGCCGACCCCGGTGGACACCGTCCGGTAGGTGCAGTGCAGGGCCACTTCGAGGCCGCCGCCGAGGGCGGCCCCATTGATGAAGCCGAAGGACGGTACGGGGAGCTCGCCGAGCCGGCGGAACACCGCGTGGGCGCCCCGGCTCACCTCGGCGGCCTCGGCGGCCTCGCGGGTGCCGCCGATCATGGTGAGGTCGGCGCCGGCGCAGAAGACGAAGGGCTTGCCGGTGATCCCGACCGCGACGATCTCCCCGGCCCGGGCCCGGGGGGTGAGC
The DNA here is from genome assembly GCA_037381765.1 of Kineosporiaceae bacterium. Classification (GTDB taxonomy): domain Bacteria; phylum Actinomycetota; class Actinomycetes; order Actinomycetales; family Kineosporiaceae; genus JARRQM01. The sequence continues at coordinate 2,586 of JARRQM010000062.1, read as the reverse complement.
GTGTCGAGGGCGTCGTCGAGGGCGACCAGCCCGCCCAACCCGAAAGTGCTCGGCCGGGTGTGGTCGAAACCGTTGTCCAGGGTGATCAGCGCCAGGGTTCCGGCGCCACCGGGCAGGTCGACGTCCCGGACGAGGGCGTTGGTGACGATCTCCGGCCGGGCCCCGGCCGGGGGCGGAGCGGCGGCCGCGGCGCGCAGCCCTGCGGTGGCGGCGCTTGGCTGCTCGGTGGGGGTGCTCATGCGGCCTGCTCCTCGTGGTGCGGGTTCTCCCAGATGACGGTGGCGCCCATGCCGAGGCCGATGCACATGGTGGTGAGGCCGTAGCGGACGTCGGGGCGGGTCCGGAAGTGCCGGGCGAGCTGGATCATCAGCCGGACCCCGCTGGAGGCCAGCGGGTGGCCGGTGGCGATGGCCCCGCCGTCCGGGTTGACCCGGGGGTCGTCGTCGGCGAGGCCGAAGTGGTCGAGGAAGGCGAGGACCTGGACCGCGAACGCCTCGTTGACCTCGAACAGACCGATGTCGTCCAGGGTCAGGCCGGTGCGGGCCAGCGCTTTCTCGGTGGCGGGGACCGGGCCGAGACCCATCACATGCGGTTCGACCCCGGCGAAGGCGTAGCCGACCATCCGCATGCCGACGGGCAGGCCGAGTTCGGTGACCGTGTCCGCGTGGGCGAGCAGGCAGGCCGTCGCGCCGTCGTTGAGGCCGGCGGCGTTCCCCGCGGTGACCCGGCCGTGCGGGCGGAACGGGGTGCGCAGGTCGGCGAGGGTCTCGACGGTGGTGCCGGGGCGCGGTGGCTCGTCGGCGGTGATCAGCCCCCAGGCGCCGGCGGCGTCCCGGGCGGCCACCGGAACCAGGTCGGCCTCGATCCGGCCGGCCGCGAGCGCCGCCGCGTACCGGGCCTGGCTCTGCGCGGCGTAGGCGTCCGTGCGGGCCTTGGTCAGCTGCGGGAACCGGTCGTGCAGGTTCTCCGCGGTCTTGCCCATGACCAGGGCGGACGGGTCGACGATCCGTTCGGCGACGAACCGGGGGTTCGGGTCGACCCCGGAGCCCATCGGGTGGTGGCCCATGTGTTCGACCCCGCCGGCGACGGCGATGTCGAGGGCACCGGAGGCGATCGCCGAGGCCGTCGTCGTCACCGCGGTGAGGGCCCCGGCGCACATCCGGTCGATGGCGTAGCCGGGGACGGTCGGGGGCAGCCCGGACAGCAGGGCTGCGGTGCGACCGATGGTCAGTCCCTGGTCGCCGGTCTGGGTGGTGGCCGCGACGGCGACGTCGTCGACCCGCTCCGGGGGGAGCTCGGGGTGACGGCGGACCAGTTCGCGGATGCACCGCACGATGAGGTCATCGGCGCGGGTCCGGGCGTAGACGCCCTTCTCACCCGCTTTGCCGAACGGGGTACGGACGCCGTCGACGAAGACGACGTCGCGGAGGGTGCCGGGCACGGGGCCTCCTGGGATGCGGGATTCCCGGTTAGGTTACCCGCGGGTAACTGCCAGCGCTACCCGGGGGTAACTTCGTTCCGGAGGGCGGGGACGAGCAGCGGCACGGTGAGTTCGAGCTGCCACGACCGGGCCCCGAGAGCCCGCAGGAAGCCCGCCACCGCCTCGGCGTCCGCCGGCTCCGGCGGGGTCCAGGCGAGCCGGCGCAGGCTGTCCGGGGCGAGCAGGTTCTCCACCGGCATCCGGTGCCGGTCGGCGAGTTCGGTCACCACGGCCCGGCACCGGGCCAGCCGGGCGGCGGCCAGCGGGTCCCGGTCGGCCCAGGCCCGGGCTGGCGGCGGGCCGTCCGAGGGCAGGTGCTGCGGCGGCAGCTGCGGATCGGGTAGGGCCCGGCCCCGGGCGATCGCCGCCGCCCACACGGAGGCGTACCGGCGGGCGCCCCGGCCGGTGAATCCGGGCAGGGCGACCAGGGCCCGGGGGGTGCCCGGCATCGCGAGGGTCGCCTCGACCAGCGACCCGTCCGGGACGAGCCGGCCGGGGGAGACGTCATGGGTCCGGGCGAGCTCCTCCCGGGCCGTCCACAGCTCGCGGATGACGGCGAGCTGGCGGCGGGTGCGCAACCGGTGCACCCCCGAGGTCCGGCGCCACGGGTCCGGGCGCGGCGCGGGCGGCGGGGCCGCAGCGACGGCCGCGAACTCCTCCCGGGCCCAGCCGAGCTTGCCCTGCCGGTCGAGTTCGGCGGCGAGCACGTCCCGCAACTCGACGAGGACCTCGACGTCGAGGGCCGCGTAGCGCAGCCACGGCGCCGGCAGCGGCCGGGTCGACCAGTCCACCGCGGAATGCTCCTTGGCCAGGCTGAACCCGAGGAGGTTCTGCACCACGGCGGCGAGGCCGACCTTGGCGAATCCGGCGAGCCGGGAACCCAGTTCGGTGTCGAACAGCAGCCGGGGACGCATCCCCACCTCGGCGAGGCAGGGCAGGTCCTGGGAAGCGGCGTGCAGCACCCACTCGGTGCCGGCGAGAACCTCCCCGAGCGAGGACAGGTCGGGGAGTGCGGCCGGGTCGACGAGCCGCGTGCCCGCCCCGGCCCGGCGCAGCTGGACCAGGAAGGCGCGCTGCCCGTAGCGGTGCCCCGAGGCCCGTTCGGC
>JARRQM010000061.1:0-7203 GCA_037381765.1 Kineosporiaceae bacterium | reverse complement strand
TGCAGCAGCGCGGTCATCCGCCGTTCCAGCATGACGTTCCAGCGGGGCGATCCCACCCCGAGGTCGCCATGGGAAGGGATGTACTCCCAGTCCAGCCCTTCGGCGGCGACCATGGTCACCGCCTGTGACATCGCGGCGAACACCGCCCGGGTGCCCGGGGCACGCCGCCGGGCCATCGCCATCAGCCGGGTCAGATGCCCCATCCCGGCACCGTTGGAACTGACCAGCAGGACCGTCGGTCCGGTCCCGGCCGGATCCCGGCCTGAGCCGGAGGGGGAGCCGGACCGGGGCGGCGACACAGCGGACACAGCGCCAGATCATAGGGCGGCGAACGGGGTCGGAGGTGGTCGCGGACCCGCGGACGGATCGGCTCGGCGACGGCGGGACGGGGACCACACCGGAGCAGGCCAGCGCAACGAGTCGGTGGGCGGGTCAGGGCCGGACCGGGGTGGGCGGGTCAGGGCCGGACCGGGGTGGGCGGGTCGAGGCGGCGCAGCAGTGCTCGGACCGGACGGACGAGCGGGGCCAGCGGGCCGACCGTGGGAGCGGCCCGGAGCACCGCGACGGGCAGATCGTCCGGGTGCGCCGCGGCGTCCACCACGTGTCGGGCCCGGTACAGGTCCCGGACCTGACGCAGACGCAGCTCCAGATGTCCCGCCCACGGCCGGTCCGGATACCGCCGGGCCCAGTCCTGCGGGGAGATCACGTGTTCCACGGGCAGGCCGGCACGCCGGGCGGGCCCGAAGTCCGGGGTGTCGGTGAGGAGGACGACACCGAGCCCTGAGGTCCGGTCGAGCAGGGCGGCGAGGTCGGCCACCCGGGCTGCGAACGCATCCCCGCCGACCCCGACGAGCTGGACGAGTACGGGTTCCTCCGGTTCCGGACCCGTCCGTCGGGCGGGTCCGACGCGCAACCCCGGAGGGGACACGGGGGCGATGCGGACGATCCTGTCGACGGCCCGGCCGACGAGACGGCGCGCCCCGAAACGGATCCGGGCCCCCGCGGCGGGGCCGGGAGCGGGCACGGGGGCAGGGCTGCCATCCGCACCGGTCACCGGGGCCCTCCCGGCGGCGAGTTCCTCGATCGCCGCCATCGCCGCCCCGGCACCGTTCCCGCGGGAGGCCGCACGGCAGGTCCGGGCGAGGGCCTCGCGGCGGGCCGGGTCGGCGAGGAGGGTCACCGCGGCGTCCACGGCTTCGACGGTGACGTCGGGGACGTCGACCGCCGCGCCGGCCCGCTGCGCCCAACGGGACCGGGCGGGCTGGTCGTCCAGCGGCATGGCCGGGTTCGGCACGAACAGTGTCGGCACCGCGAATCCGACGAATTCGTGGAAGGAGTTGTAGCCGACCGCGGCCACCGCGAAATCGATCGCCCGCAGGTAGCGGCTCACCGGGTACACCGAGACGGCGTGCACCCGGTCGGAGACGGGGGCGAGCCGTTCGGAGATCGCCGCCCGGGTGACGACGATCTGCAGATCGGGTTCCTCGGCCAGCCTGTCCAGGATGACATCGAGATCTGCGCCGTGGTCGCGGAGGTTCCCGGCGCCGAGGCTGACCAGGACTGCCGGGCGGTCCGGGGCCAGGCCGAGCGCGTGGGCTGCTTCCTCCCGGGGCAGCAGGTCGTCCTCGGACAACAGGGTGATCGGGGCGACCCGGTAGGCGTCGGTGCGCCCCACCGTGGCTCCCCGGTCCTCCTCGGCGGCGAGTTCCCCCGGCTCGATGATGAGGTCGAAGTGCCGGGAGAGGGCGAGCTGGGATCCGCTCGCCCGCTGCCGCCACATCCCGCGCCGGGACCAGACGAGCCGAACGGACGGTCGCGCGCGGGCTGCGGTGAGCAGGGCGTCGTAGGGGTAGGTGCCGTCGAAGACGACGACGTCGGGACGTTCCCGGTCGAGGATCTCGGCGACCCGGTGAGCCATGTGCAGGTTCCAGCGCCGCGCGCCGATACCGAGGACTTCCCGGGAAGGCAGGTACTCCCAGTCGAACCCTTCGGCGGCGACCACGGGCACGGCCTGGGACAGGGAGGCGAATACCGCCCGGGTGCCCGGGGCCCGCCGCCGGGCCATCGCCATCAACCGGGTCAGATGCCCCATCCCGGTGCCGTTGGAGCTGATGAACAGCACCGTCGGCCCCTTGACCGAGGAGGTGGCGGACGGTGTCGGGTCAGCGGACACAGTCGCCCATCCTAGGGTCATACCCTCAAGTTGAGACGGTGGTATGCCGGTACCGGACGGTGGTGAACTGACACCAATAAATGCCAGGAACCGGCCCTTTCCCACGCTCTTCCCCCAGGCGGAACGGCAGGTACGGGAGGCGGTCAGACCGCCGAGCAGACCGCGGAGACGTCCTCGACGACGGGGGCGTCGGCGGCTCCCGTCCCGGAACCGGCACCGGAGCCCGATCCGGAACCGGATGCTGTCCCGGCGGCCGAGGTGGTTGCGGGCGCCGAAGGCGCCGAAGGCGTGGAGCCCGCGGCGGTCCCGGTCCCGGCGGTCCCGGCCCCCGGCTCCGCCGGGTTCAGCGCCGTACCGACGAGCTGCCGGATCCGCGGGTAGTCCGGATAGGCCGGGTCGATCAGCGGCGGGACGAACTGCACGCTGTGCACCTTCGCGTCCTTCGCCCGGCCGGCCAGGTCGATGAAGCCGGGCAGCTGCGCCGGGGGCAGGTCGGTGCTCACCACCTGGGTTCCCGCCGCGGCGATGGCCTGGAAGTTCTGCACCACCGCCGCCGGATCGAGTTGGTGGCGCATCGCGTCGAGGACGCACCGCTGCCGAGCCATCCGCGCGTAGTCGCTGGCCCCGGTGCGGGACCGGGCGAACCACAGGGCGTGGTAGCCGTCCAGCCGCTGCCGCCCCGGCCGGATGTACCCGGAGACCGGCGAGGTTCCCCCGCCGATCGGCACCGCGGCCCCCACCAAGATCTCGATCCCGCCGAGCGCGTCGACGAGGTCGGCGAAGCCGCGCAGGTCGATCAGCACGTAGTAGTTCACGGTGAGCCCGGTGATGCCCTCGACCGCCTGTTTCATCGCCTCCGCGCCGGGGTCGGCGGCAGCGGGGAACAGGTGGCGGTGTTCGGCCCCCCACGCGTAGATCCCGTTGAGCAGGCAGCCGTCCCCGCAGGAGAACCCGTTCGGCAGGGCCCGGGCCGCCGCACCGTCCGGGGCGAACGGCACGTTCTCCAGGTTCCGGGGCAGGCTGAACAGCACCGTGCTGCCGGTGGTCGCGTCGATGCTGGCGAGGGTGATGCTGTCGGGTCGGGTGCCGATCCGGTCGGGTCCGGCATCACCGCCGAGGAGGAGCACGTTGTAGCGGCCGGCAACCGCGGCCGAGGTCTGCCCGCCGGTGAAGACGTCGGCGAGGAGGTCGGCGGCGGCCGAGGCCCGCCGGCCCAGCCCGATCAGCGGGACCGCGGTACCGGCCACCAGTGCGACGGTGAGCAGGGCCACCGCGGGCCGGGCCCGCCGCGGCAGGTTCCCCGGGTCACCGAGCCGCCACGTGTGTCCGAGCAGCACCGCGTAGCCGGCGGCGAGCAGGTAGCTGAGCAGGCTCACACCGTGGAGCACGCGCGGGTCGGTGAACAGGACGAGGACGGCGCCCCGGGCGACGTACCAGAGCAGGCCGAGCAGGGCGATGGTGCCGATGAGGATGCCCCAGCCGCGGAGCACGGCGTGGCCGACCCGCGGTCGGCCCGCCCTGTGGTGGGCCGCGCCGGGGAGGAGGAGGGTGGTGAGCAGAAGGACGACGGCACGCCGTACCCGCGCGGCCCCGACTCCCCGGCCCGTCGGGGGGCGGTTCCGGCCCGGTGCGGGACGGTCCGGGCGCCGCGCACCGGGCAAGTCCCGGCCCCGGGCGCGGTCCCCGCCGGGGGGCCGTGCCCGTACCGGCGCGGACGTCTGGCGCATGGTCGCAGTATCGCGAACGGCGGGGACCGCTCAGCCGAGGCGGAGCCCCGGCGCGTCGCACCGGTCAGCCGGCGGTGGCGGGAGCCGGACCGGGCACCGACAGCGATCCGTCGCCCCCGTCCCGGATCTCGACGGTCTCTTCCCGGGGCCCGGTCCCGTCCTCCGGCGCGGAACTCTCCGGCCGTACCGCTGGTCCCCGGTTCCGACGGGCCGCGAGCACCTGGAACAGCTGCGCGGTACCGAGCAGCCCGAACGCGACCAGGAGGGCCCGCGATGACTGCTGGTAGGTGAGCCGTTCGCTGGCCCCCGGCAGCAGGGTGGCGTCGAAGAGGCCGAGCATGAGCAACCGGACCGCGGCGCTGGCCAGCAGGCCGAACGCGGCCAGCCGCAGGACATCCCCCGGTTGTCGGGTGGCCAGGGAGGCGATCAGGCCGAGCAGGCCGAGCAGGACGAGCAGCAGGACGACGACCGGACTGGCTGTGGCGAGCGCCTGATAGGGGGCGCGGTGCCGGGTGAATCGCGCATGCTCGGCCCGGGCCCCGTCCAGGGTGACGGGGACGCCCCGGACCACGTCGGCGGCCGCGGCCTGCGCCATGACCTGCCGTTCCTCGGGGGCTTTGCGGAACACCGGCCAGTCCGGCCGCTCGGGGGCGACCAGGCCGGAAGCGGTGATCGCGTACACCGTGCCGCGCCAGGTGGCCCGCGCCGTGTCCGCGACGTCGACCGTGCTCACCCCGGGCATCATCGGGATCGGCCGGCGACGTTCCAGCCGCCCGTCGGCGAAGGCCTGTTCGATCTCGACGCGGATCGAGGCGAAGAACCGTTCCGACTCGGCACCGTCATGGAAGTGCCCGGCCGCCTCGGCCGCCTCGATCACCGCCCACTGTTCCCACCAGCTCGCGAAGTCACCGCAGATCCCGAGATCGTCGCAGTAGTCCGAGCTGTGCCGCAGCCAGGTGTTCCGCGGATTTTCCAGATGCGGGCGCAGTTCGGCCGCATGCGGGCTGACCGCGTACACGGCCTCCCGCTGCCCCCGGGTGATCGTCACATACCGCTGCGGCTCCCCCACGTCGACCGAGGCCCAGGTGTTGTAGGCGCGAGCGATCTCGGTGGTCTGCTGGTTGACCGCGCACACCCCGTAGCAGTCGCAGTTGTGGTCGACGACGAGACCGACCGGGGCCGCGGCGACCCCGCCGACGAGCACCCCGACGAGTCCGAGACGTCCGGCCACCAGCCAACCGGGCCGGGGCTGCGGACCGGTTCCGGGGCGGCGACGGGCCCGGATCGTCTCCCGGATCCCGCGGGTCGCGGCGAGCAGCACGACCAGGCCGGCGCCGGGCAGGATCCAGGTGGGCACCTCCTGGGAGAGCCAGAACGCCCCGAGGGCGAGGCCCGCGACCCCGGCCCACAGCGGCCAGGTGAACCCGCGGCGGCGCAACGCCCCGTCGAGGGCGAGGGCGAGGGCGACGATGACCAGCACGCTCAACGCGGCGTACCAGCCGTCCCGACGGATCTGCGCATTCGTACTCGAGAACCCGGCGGGGTCGAGGGCGACGACGGTGAACACGAGGGCGGCGGGAACCGGGCGACGCAGGGCCACCCAGACGACGGTGGCGAGGGCGACCCCGCCGGCCAGGACGATGAGCTGGGTGCCGACCTGGAGCGGGATTCCGAGCCAGGCATTCACCGCGACGAACAGCGGGTACCCGGGGGACTTCACCAGGGTCAGCCGGTCGAAGGGGCCGAGCCAGTGGTGTTCGATCAGGTGCTGCGCGAGCCGGACGAACAGGCTGTCGTCGTACCGCTGGTAGGCGGCGACGACCGGGACCTGCGCCCGCATCACCAGGCTGAGCAGGCCGACCGCGACGGACCAGGTGAGGGCGAGCGCCCCCGGCAGCCAGGCGCGGACCGGTTCCCGTCTCTTTCGCACCGGGGCGTCCGCCACCTCAGTTCCTTCCGCTCGGTTCGTCCGGCACCGGAGGAGGTGCCGCCCCGATTGGCTTCTCGGACACCGGTTCGGCGACCGGTCCACGTGCCCCGTTGCCGGCGACGGCCCGCCGTCTAGTCAACCACCCGGTGAGTAACCCCAGGACGACCGACGCGGACAGTACGTAGCCGAGGTCGAGCCGGAGCACCGGGGCGACCGGCAGCAGGCAGCTGGCGGCGAACACGGCGGCACCGGCCGCCCAGGCCACCCCCACCACCCGGTGCCCGTCGAAGGCGAGCACCGCCGACTGCAGCAGTGTCGCCAGGACGACGAGCACGCTGGACGCGCCGAGCAGGACCATGTCGACCCGTGAGGCCGTGTACCGGGACCCGAACAGCAGCCCGACGGCTGCCGGACCGGCCACGGCGAGGGCCGGTAGGGCGAGTATCCCGAGGCCGGCGACGACCCGGACCATCCGGCGCAGGGCCGCGCCGAATGCGGCAGGGTCGGCCTCCTGGACGGCGGTGACCAGGCGTGGCAGCAGGGACGCCTGCAGGGCGCTGGTGAAGAACAGGGGGATGCGCACGATGATGAAGGCGGCGAGGAACCGGCCGGCGAGACCGGGGTCGTCGCCGCCGAGCAGTTGGAGCACGACCGGACCAGCGTTGGAAACCCCGTAGGAGCCGAAGGCGGCGAGGATCAGCCAGCCGAGGTTCGCCGTCACCTCACGCCAGCTGCCCGGCCGGGCCCGCCCCCCGGGCCGGGGCAGGGCGACCAGGGTGAGGGCGAGGGTGCTCAGCGCGGCCGCGGCGACGAGCACGCCGAGCCGGACGGCGGTGGCGGCACCGAACCAGACGAGGAGCCCGGCGGCGGCGAGCCGGAGCAGGCCGTCCCCGGCGAGCTGCCCGGCGTAGGTGAGGTACCGGCGGGTTCCGGCGAGCAGGCCGCGGATGACGAACACCGCGGCGGCCACGGCCACCCCGGCGAGCAAGGCGGTGACCATCCCGGTCTCACCGGAGAAGACCCGATCGGCGAGCTCGTCACGGCCGGCGAGGACGGCCGCGGCGAGCAGGACGACCATGGCCGCGCCGAGCGTCGCGATCCGGGACAGCACCGGCCCGACCCGCTCGCCGCGGGCGACCCGTTCCGCGACGGCCCGGGTGGTCTCCTGCTCCAGTGGGCTGAACAGACCGTTGGCGAGGGCGAACACGGCCGACCAGAGGGCGGCGACGACGGAGAAGGCGGCCTCGCTCACCCCGCGGGCAGCGACGGTGAGGAACCCGTAGGAGGCCACCCCTTGGATGAGGAGCCCAGTCCGAATCTTGTTTACCAACTGCACATATTCCAAACTCTATCAAATACCCTATCTGACAGAT
>JARRQM010000060.1:0-7263 GCA_037381765.1 Kineosporiaceae bacterium | reverse complement strand
CAACTCGCTGGCGGGGAGATCGACCTTCCCCCGGAACTCGACCAACCCCCGCTGCCGGTGCGGATCCTGGTCGAGGACGGCCTGCTCGTCCTGCGGCCCCGGGACGGCACCCGCGCCGAGCCCGCCCTGCCCCAGCGCCGCCAGGACGTGCGCGGGCCGCTGCACCTGCCGCTCCGCGGAACGGTGCTGACCGGCGGCGAGACCACCGTGCCGGAACCGGACAGCTTCGCCGGGGTGACAGTGAGCGAGTCCGCGGGCGGGCTCGCCGTACAACTGCTCCCGGAGCTGACCGCCCGACCGGGCCGCCCGGACCCGGCCGGCCCCGGGCCGGAGGACTTTCTCGGCCGGCTGTACCTGGAACTGGAACTGCCGGACGGCCCGCTCGTCCCGGCCGTGCTCACCCTGGTCACCCCCGCCCCCAGCGACCCGCGGGGCCACCCCGGACCGTTGCGCGGGGCCTTCGCCGACATCGCCGCCGCGGACCGGGAACGCCTCGTCCGCCTCGTGTTCCGCGAAGAGCGCCGGATGCTCGCCCGGCGGCCCGGCCGGGGCCCCGCCCGCCGCTGGTAGAGTCCGCCACCGATGCCGCCTCCGGTCCCGAACCGGGACCGAGGGGACGGCGCGCGAGGAAGGGGGCCGCCTTGGCCGAGAAGTACGCCGCCACGTTCCAGCTCATCGACACCGACGAGGACGGGTACATCACCGCGGTGGAGTTCAAGGGCTTGCTCGACATGTTGGGCGGGGGAGCGGGGTCGGTTCCGGAGGAAACGGCGTCGCACATGTTCTCCGCCATGGACGCCGACGGCGACGGCAAGGTGAACCTCGAAGAACTCAGCGACTACCTGTCGGACAACCCCGCCTGAGCGCACGACCCGACGGTGCGCGGGCCCCGGCCCGACACCTGATCTGACAGCGCGTCCGGCCTGACGGCGCGGCCCCGGCGCGCCGGAATGCCGCGCGGGCGATGCGCGGCTGCGGTCGCGGCCGCCATCGGTACGGTAACCCCGGGCGTCATGCCTTTCCCGTTGCCCACCGGGCCCGTCCACCGTGCCCGAGCCCGACGACCTGGGAGCCCGTGTGTTCGCCAAGATCCTTGTCGCCAACCGCGGCGAGATCGCCGTCCGCGCCTTCCGCGCCGCCTACGAACTGGGCGCCCGCACCGTCGCCGTCTTCCCGTGGGAGGACCGCAACGCCGTGCACCGGATCAAGGCCGACGAGGCCTACCTGATCGGTGAACGCGGCCATCCGGTGCACGCCTACCTCGACGTCGCCGAAATCATCCGGGTGGCCCGGGAATCCGGCGCCGACGCGGTCTACCCCGGGTACGGTTTCCTGTCCGAGAACCCCGAACTCGCACAGGCCTGCGCCGAGGCCGGGATCACCTTCATCGGCCCGCCCTCGGCCGTGCTCGAACTCGCCGGGAACAAGGTCCGGGCGCTCGGCGCGGCCCGTGCCGCGGGGTTGCCCGTCCTCCGGTCCAGCGAGCCCTCCGCGGACCCGGACGTCCTCGTCGCGGCCGCCGAACAGATCGGCTTCCCCCTGTTCGTCAAGGCGGTGGCCGGCGGCGGCGGGCGCGGGATGCGCCGGGTCGAGCGCCCCACCGGTCTCGTCGACGCGGTGCACACGGCGATGCGGGAGGCCGAAGGAGCGTTCGGGGACCCCACGGTGTTCCTCGAACAGGCCGTACTCGCCCCCCGGCACATCGAGGTCCAGGTGCTCGCCGACGCCGACGGTGAGGTCGTCCACCTGTTCGAGCGGGACTGCTCGGTGCAGCGCCGACACCAGAAGGTCGTCGAGATCGCCCCCGCCCCCGCCCTGGACCCGCAGGTACGGGACGCCCTGTGCCGGGATGCCGTGGCCTTCGCCCGGCAGGTCGGCTACGTCAACGCGGGCACCGTGGAATTCCTCCTCGACACCACCGGACCGCGGGCCGGGCAGCACGTGTTCATCGAGATGAACCCGCGGATCCAGGTCGAGCACACGGTCACCGAAGAAGTCACCGACGTCGACCTGGTGCAGGCCCAGATGCGGATCGCCGCCGGGGAACGGCTGGTCGGCCTCGGACTGACCCAGGACCGCGTCCGGCTGCGCGGAGTTGCCCTGCAATGCCGGATCACCACCGAGGACCCGGCCAACGGTTTCCGGCCGGACACCGGAAAGGTGAACACGTACCGGTCCCCGGGCGGGGCAGGGGTCCGCCTCGACGGTGGCACCGTGCACGCCGGTGCGGCGATCAGCCCGCACTTCGACTCCATGCTGGTGAAACTCACCTGCCGGGGCGCGGACTTCGCGACCGCGGTGGCCCGGGCCCGCCGGGCGCTCGCGGAGTTCCGGATCCGCGGGGTCGCCACGAACATCCCCTTCCTGCAGGCGCTGCTCGCCGAACCGGACTTCCTCGTCGGTGGCGTGCCCACCTCGTTCATCGAGCAGCGCCCGCATCTGCTCACCGCGCGGGGCAGCGGGGACCGCGGGACGAAACTGCTCACCTGGCTCGCCGACGTCACGGTGAACCGCCCGCACGGAACGCCGCAGGTGAGCCTGCCCCCCACGGAGAAACTGCCCGCGCTACCCGCCGCTCCTGCCGCACCAGCCGATGACCGGCCGCGGTGGCGGGACCGGTTGCGCGCGGACGGACCCGAAGGATTCGCCCGGGCGTTGCGCTCCGCCGGCCCGGTCGCCGTCACCGACACCACCTTCCGGGACGCACACCAGTCGCTGCTGGCCACCCGGGTCCGCACCCGGGACCTCGTCGCCGCGGGACCGCACGTCGAGGCGTTCACCCCGCAGCTGCTCAGCGTCGAATGCTGGGGCGGGGCGACCTACGACGTGGCGTTGCGTTTCCTCGGCGAGGACCCGTGGGAGCGGCTCGCCGCCCTGCGCGAGGCGATGCCCGGGACCAACCTGCAGATGCTGCTGCGCGGACGGAACACCGTCGGGTACACGCCCTACCCGACGGCGGTCACCGACGCGTTCGTCGCCGAGGCCGCCGGGACCGGGATCGACATCTTCCGGATCTTCGACGCGCTCAACGACGTCGAGCAGATGCGTCCCGCGGTCGAGGCGGTGCGGGCCACCGGGACCGCGGTGGCCGAGGTGGCGTTGTGCTACACCGCGGACCTGCTCGATCCGGCCGAACGGCTCTACACCCTCGACTACTACCTCGACCTCGCCGAACGGATCGTCGGCACCGGGGCACACGTCCTGGCGATCAAGGACATGGCCGGGCTGCTGCGCCCCGCGGCGGCGGCGACCCTGGTCACGGCTCTGCGGGAACGGTTCGACCTGCCGGTACACCTGCACACGCACGACACCGCGGGCGGGCAACTGGCCACCCTGCTCGCCGCGATCGACGCCGGGGTCGACGCGGTCGACGTGGCGAGCGCGGCCATGGCCGGGACGACCAGTCAGCCCCCGATGTCCGCCCTCGTCGCGGCCCTCGCACACACCGAACGTGACCCGGGGATGGCCCTGCGGGCGGTGACCGACCTCGAACCGTACTGGGAGGCCGTGCGCCGGGTGTACGCCCCGTTCGAGTCGGGCCTACCGGCACCGACCGGACGGGTCTACGACCACGAAATCCCCGGCGGCCAACTGTCGAACCTCCGCCAGCAGGCGATCGCCCTCGGGTTGGGCGAGAAGTTCGAGCAGATCGAGGCGATGTATGCGGCGGCCGACCGGATCCTCGGCCGGCTGGTGAAGGTCACCCCGTCATCGAAAGTCGTCGGGGACCTCGCCCTGCACCTCGTCGCGGTCGGCGCCGATCCGGCCGAGTTCGCCGAATACCCGGAACGGTTCGACATCCCCGATTCGGTGATCGCCTTCCTCGCCGGTGAACTCGGGGACCCGCCCGGCGGGTGGCCGGAGCCGTTCCGCAGCGCCGCCCTGGCCGGGCGGAACGTACGTGCCCGGGACGTCGACCTGGCCGAGACCGACCGTGCCGCGCTGGACACCGACCGCCGGGCGACCCTGAACCGGCTGCTGTTCCCCGGGCCGACCAAGGAGTTCCTCGGTGTCCGGGAGGCGTTCGGTGACGTGTCGGTGCTGGACACCGTCGACTACCTGTACGGTCTGCGGCCCGGTGTCGAACACTCCGTCGAACTGGGCCGGGGCGTGCGGATCATCGCCGGCCTGGAGGCCATCGGTGAGGTTGACGAGCGGGGGATGCGCACCGTCAGGTGCACCCTGAACGGTCAGCTTCGTCCGATCCAGGTGCGGGACCGTTCGGTCGAGGTCCAGGTGCGCTCCGCGGAACGAGCCGACCCGTCCGCCCCCGGGCAGATCGCCGCCCCCTTCGCCGGGGTCGTCTCGCTCGCGGTCGGCGAAGGGGATGAGGTTGAGGCAGGGCAGACGGTGGCGACGATCGAGGCGATGAAGATGGAGGCCTCGATCACCACGCCGGCCTCGGGTACGGTGCGCCGCCTCGCCATCGGTGCGGTTCAGCAGGTCGAGGGCGGGGACCTGATCGTCGTGATCGGCTGACCCTGGCGGCCGAGGCGATCGCTGCGGCGGTGGACGGGGCCGCGCCCGGGCGTACCTGCGGGGGACGGGCCGGAGGTCAGGCCGGGCCGGTGCGCCGGGCCAAGGAGTCGAAGAGCACCTGGCGCAACTCCTGCGGGGTCGTCGCCCGGTAGGCCTTCCCGCCGGTGGGGGCGACGAGTGCCTGAAGCCCCTGCACATCGGCGGTCGGACCGATCCCGATGGCGATCAGCTGCACCGGGTGCCGCGGGTCGTGCAGCGCGGTGAGCTGGGCGACCGCCTCGTTGAGGCTGATACTCGGGTCGTTCTCGTTACTGCCGTCGGTGAACAGGACGACCGAGTTCACCGCCTCCTCCTGGTAGTGCTCGGTCATCGTGCGCACCGACGCGACCGCAGTGGCGTACAGGGCCGTACCGGCCCCGCCGACCTGGTCGGGGAGCGCAGCGAGTTCCCGGTCCAGCAGGTCGCGGTGGGTCTGGCCGTTCCGGGTGGTGCCGAGCGGAGCCAGCGGGGTGATCTGCCGGTAGGGCAGGGCACCGTCGCGTTCCAGGGAGAAGATCCACAATCCGGCCGAGGACCGGTCGCTGAGCAGGTTCCCGACGGCGATCGCGGCCTGCCCGGCGAGCTGGACCCGGCTCAGCGGGGTTCCCGGTACACCCGACCGCATGGACGGGGAGACGTCCATCACGGTGAGGATCCGGCTGGGTACCTGGAGGTCGCGCAGCCGGCCGAGAAAGGCCGCGGTCTCGGTGTTGCTCGGGGCGGCGAGCGGGGCGACCGTCGCGGTCTCGATTCCGGTGCCCTCGGGTGCGGCGCCGCTGCCGTCCCGCAGGCCGTTGGCGTGGGCCAGCGCGGGGACCGGGTCGGTGCCCAATGCGGCGAGAACGGCGTCGACGGCCAGCGTGCGATGCGAGTCCTGCTGCTTCGGTGCGACCCGGATCAGGGGGAAGTCGAGTGCGGGGGACCCGCCGCGCGGGTACACGGCGACGAGCCGGGGCTGGTCGGCGCCGCGGTTGGCGTCGACCACGGTGGCCTCACTGGTGATCAGGAAGGGGCCTTTGGGGTCGTCGTCGGCCGCAGCCTGGAGGGCGTCCTGGACGCTGGGGGCGTCGGCGCGGGCAGCGCTGATCACCGCCGCTGCGATCGCCTTGTCGGCGGAGGCATCCATACCGAGGCTCTGCCAGAGGCCGAGCAACGCGGTACTGGCGGTGGCGTCGTCGCGCAGGTCGGGCAGGGCGACAGGATGTTCACCGGACAGCACCGTGCCCCACGCCGGCGGGTGGGTGGCCCAACCGAGGGAATCGACCGCTGCGGGACTGCCGGCGACGATGATCGGCGAGGTGGCGAGCGAACCGGCCGCAGCGAACTCCCAGGTGTCGATCTGACGGACCCACAGGGAGGAATCGGGGATCCATACCTGGGGTGCCCGGTCCGGGGGGAGCACACTGGCGCCGCTGATCACATCGGTGGCCGCCTGGGACTGGATCTGCACGGTCAGGCACCGCTCGTCGGACAGTCGGGTGCCGTCCACCGGGGCGAGTGCCTCCTCGACGAGGGGGACGGCGCGCGGGGCCGCGGCGACCGTGATGGTCGTCGGGGCGGTGCAGGTGCTCGTGGCGGACGCCCATGGCAGGGGAAGCCCGAGAAGGCGGGCGCCCGGCGGGCTGATCGCGACGGCGACGGCGAGGACGACCAGGGTGACCAGGACGCGGCCCACCTGGCCTCGCCACCCGGACCTGCGGATACTGCCCACGGAACCCTCCACTCCGCACGGCTCGTTGACGGGCCTCGTGATGCGGTGTCGGCGGGGGTAAGGCGGCCACCCTACTGACGCACAGTCGGCACACTACGGACCGTAATCGCGACTCGCCGGTTGCCTGTGCCAGACTAACCGGCCGTACCTGCGCTGACGAGGGTGCGCGGGGTGTTCACTCGGGCGGATGCCGGGCGGACCGCCCGAAAGGGTGTCTCGTCCGATACCATGCTCCGTGCGAGAGTCGTCCCGATAGTTCCGGTATGTCTGCGGCTTGTCGTATCGGGTCGTCCCGGAGTCCCGGGGGAGACGGAGCCGGTCGAAACGACGGGACCGGGTGAAACAGACGGGACCGGTGAACGCGAGAGGAGCGGGGGGACAGCCATGGCCCAGTCCATCGTCGGAACACCGTGGGAGGCGATCCGGCCGGAACCGGAAGTCGCCGAGATGGTCGCGCGGTCCCTGGACCGTCCCGAGGAAATGGCCACCCTGTCCCAGATTTTCCTCGATCACCTGTCCGCTCTCATCCCCGGACGTCCGGAGGGGGTGCTCACCCTCCCCTCCGCGGAGCGGCTGCTCGCCGGTGTTCTCACCGCGGTGACCCGGATCGCCGAACCGTCCGCACCGGACGCCCCGGCTCGCGCCGAGGCCGAACTCGGTGACCTCGGGGCCTGGCTGCGTCAGGCCGGTCTCGACCCGGACGGGATGCGCTCGGTGGGGTACGCGCTGGTCCGGACGGCCCGGGAGGGCGCCGGACCGCAGTGGACGACGGCGGTGGGGTCGGCCTGGTCCGCGGTGCAGGCATGGATGGTGGCGCAGCTGCTCGACGGAGCGCACCGGCAACCCACCCTGGTCACCCCGATGACGCCGATCCCGGTCGCCCCCGCGACGCGGTCGGAGGGCCCCTCGACCCGGTCGTTGCGCTTCCTGTTCGGCCGCCGCCGCTGACGTGGGGTCCCGGCCCCTGACCTGAGGCCCCGGGGCCGGATGCGTGCCGGTGCGTGGGGTACACCGTGAGGATCGTCGGTGCCGCC
>JARRQM010000059.1:0-12511 GCA_037381765.1 Kineosporiaceae bacterium | reverse complement strand
CCGCCAGGGCGGTCCAGGGACCGGTGATCCCGGTGGAGGTCCAGGACCGGAAGTAGCGCCCGCGACTGCCGATCGCCTCGACGATCAGCAGGTACTTGTCCTGTCCGGCGATCTTGTAGACGTTGGCCGCCTCGAACAGCTTGTTCCGGTTGGCGTCCTGCAGGGCGATGACCGGCTGGCTCATCCCGTTCGGGAAGTTGGCCAAGCTGGTCTGGGACCGGTACAGGTGCCCGTTGTCGTCGGAGGAGAACAGGTACGCGTTGGTGGCGTCGCTGATCACCCACATGTCGACCCAGTAGCCGCTGCCGATGTTGTCCTTGATGATCGACGGCATGCCGGAGTAGAAGTTCTTCGGCGCGCTCCACCCGGACGGGTCGGCGATGTTCGCGTTCGTCGAGTAGGCGGCATTGCCGTTCTGGAAGACGAGGTACCACAGCTTCTGCGGGGCGAAGTAGAACACCTGCGGCGCCGCCCGGTACCCCGCGCCGATCGCGGAACGGTCGAGGAAGTACGGGGTGGCCGCGCTCGCCTGGGACCAGTCGGTGAAGCTGCGGTATTCCAGGTTGTAGCCGTTCCCCGAAGCCACGGAGGAGAACACGTGCCACTTGCCGCCGTAGTACACCACCGAGGGGTCCTTCACCCCGGCCTCGGGATGTGAGGAGTCCGGCTTCGGTGAGATCAGCGGCCCGCTGGAGGTCCACCCGAAGCTGGACGGGAGGGCCCCGGTCGGGACCGAGCTCGACGCGGTCGGCGATGCGGTCGCGGTCTGGGTCGGGGTCCCGCTGCCGCCGGTGGGGATCGGGGCCGTGCTGGTCGGCGGTGGGGTCGAGCCGGACCCGCCCTGAGCGGTGCAGCCCAGCACGGTCGGCGCGGATGAGGCGTCCCCGGTGGCGATGAACCCGAACTGCTGGGTGCCACCGGCGGCGACCGTCCCGTTGTAGGCGGCGTTGTGCACGGTCACCGCTCCGGTTCGGCCGTTGTTCACCCCGTTCCAGACGTTCACCAGGGATTTATCCGCCATATCCAGGTGGACGTCCCAGCCGGTCATCGCCGAGCTCCCGGTGTTCGTCACGGTCACCGAGCCCATGAAACCGCCCGACCAGACCGCTTTCCGCCGGTAGGCGGCGGTGCAGCCGCCCGTCCCGTCCGGACCACTCGGCGGCACACTGTCCGAGGGGGTCGTGGTCATCGGCGCGGTACTGGTCGCCGGTGCGGTTGTCGTGGGCGGCGGTGCGGTTGTCGTGGGCGCCGCGGGCGTCGTGGTCGCCGGAACGGATGACGTCGGTACCGACGTCGCCGGCGAATCGACCGTGATCTGCGAGCTGCCGCTGCTCTGGTAACCCTCGGTCGCCATGATCATGTAGTCGAACGTGCCGAGGTTCATGCCGTGGCTGGCCCACGCATCGAAATGGTTCCCGGTGGTGATGGTGCCGCCGGTCCGCTTGGTCTGGCGCACGCTCCAGTACTGCTTGAACGTGGCGTTGCCGATGATGGACGGGGCGTTGTACCGGGTCGTCTCGTAGATGTCGTACGTGCCGCCGTCACTGGTGACGGTGCCCTTGAAGGTACCGGTGGGCCGGTAGGTCCCCCAGTTGTCGACGACGTAGTACTCCACCAGCGGGTTCGTCGACCATCCGTACAGGGCCAGGTAGGAGTTCCCGGAGGGGGAGAACGTCCCCGAGTACTCGACCGTGCGGCGACTCCCGGTACGCCAGCCCTTGCCTGCGACGAAGTTCCCGGCGTTGCTCCACGAGGTGCTGTAGCTGCCGCCGGGGCCGAGTTCCATGGACACCGCGCCGCTGCCCTCGGTCCAGAACGAGTAGTAGTAGCCGTTGTGCATGCCGGTCTGGTTCGAGGTGATGGCCGCATTCGCGCGGGGAACCAGGATGAAGACGAACAGCAACGGGATGACCACCACCGGGAGAGCCATCCAGCTCTTGAACCGTCCTGCCATGGACATTGCCTCCCCTGTACTGATCATGTGCAGCTTGTGCCGGTGGCCGTCCGCACGTCAGGTCGGAAGGCCCGGCGACTGTCTGCCCGTCTCATCACCAATGTCGCCGCCAACGCGCCGGAAGGTTGCCCGCCGGTCCCGGGAACCTCGACCGGACACGGGAACCTCACATGGTGTCGAGGCGGCGGAGGATGATGCCCTCACGCAGGGCCCACGGGCACAGCACGAGGTCGGCGACACCGAGCAGATCCATCGCGGCATCGGCCACCAGCGCCCCGGCGAGCAGCTGCCGGGCCCGGCTCCCCGACACCCCGGGGAGGGCCGCCCGTTCCGCGGCCGGCATCGCCGCCAGCTGAGGCAGCCGGTCGGCGAGGTCGTCCCGGCGCAGCCGGCGCGGCGCGTCCGGGTCCTGGCCGTCGGAGGTGGTCCTGGTGGCCCGCGCCAGTGACCGGAAGGTCTTGCTGGTGCCGACGACGAGATCGGGTTCACCGACCCGGGTGATGTCCCGGACGACCCGGGCGACCTCGGCGCGCACGAACTTGCGGGTGGCCTTGACGTCCTCGGCGGGCGCGGGATCCCCGGAAAGTCGGTCGCGGGTCAGTCTGCCGGCGCCGAGCGGCAGCGATACGGCGACGTCCGGCAGTTCGTCCACCCCGGAAGCGATCTCCAGCGAGCCGCCACCGATGTCGAGGACGAGGATCCGCCCCGCGGACCAGCCGAACCAGCGGCGCACCGCGAGGAAGGTGAGCCGGGCTTCGTCGCCGCCGGGGAGCACGGGGAGGTCGACGCCGGTTTCGGCGCGCACCCGCCGGAGCACGTCCTCACCGTTCGGTGCCTCCCGCAGGGCGGAGGTGGCGAAAGCGAGGAGTTCTTCCGCCCCCTGGTCCTCGGCGACGTCGAGGCAGGAGCTGATGAACCGGACGAGGGCGTCCGCACCGGCGGGGTCGATACGCCCGTCCGGGTCGAGGTGCTCTGCGAGCCGCAGCCCGACCTTGAGCGAGGTCGCCGGCCACGGACGGGCACCCGGATGGGCGTCGACCACGAGCAGGTGGACGGTGTTCGAACCGACGTCGAGGACACCCAGGCGCATGCCGGGGACGCTACCGCGGACCGGAGTCCCGGCGAGGTCCTACCCTGGGAGGGTGCCACGGATCCCCCCGGAAACCCCCCTGGACACCGCCCGGTTGTGGCTGGAGTTCCCCGATCCGGACACCTGGGGCGATGACGGCCCAGGTCAGGTCGTCCGCGCCGACCTGACCTGGTTGACGTCTTCGTGGAGGTGCGTGTTCGGCGGGGGCTGTGCGGGGATCTACGCGGATCGCCCCGACGACGGGTGCTGCACCCTCGGGGCGCATTTCGCCGAGAAGGCGGACCGCAAACGGGTCCGGGCGGCGATGCGCCGGCTCGGCCCGGACCAGTGGCAGTTCCACGGCACCGGACATGCGGAGGGCTGGACCGAACGTGACCCGGACGGCGCCCGGAAGACCCGGGTCGTCGACGGTGCCTGCATCTTCTTGAACCGGCCGGGGTGGCCGGCCGGTTCGGGCTGCGCGCTGCACCAGCTGGCGGTGCGTGAGGGCACCGACCCGCTGCACACGAAACCGGATGTGTGCTGGCAGTTGCCGGTACGACGGACCTACCGGACGGTGCAACGCCCGGACGGGAGCAGCTACCTCGAAGTGACCGTCGCCGAGTACGACCGGCGTGGCTGGGGCCCGGGGGGGCATGATCTCGACTGGTACTGCTCGGGGAACGCCGTCGCGCACACCGGTGCCGAACCGGTGTTCCGCACCTTGCGGGCCGAACTCGTCGAACTGGTCGGGGCCGCGGCGTACGAGGTGCTCGCCGGACACTGTGAGAAGGTCCTCACCGCGCAACGCTCCGGTGCGCTCGCCCGACATCCCGCGACGGTCGCGGGTGAGGCAGGATCGCGGGTGTCGTCGTCGACGACGACGGCGGCGATGGCGGCGGCCGGCGGTGGCCGGGCGGGCGAGGAGGAGCAACGGTGAAGGCGTGCGTGAGTCTGGAAGGTGATCAGGTCGGCCACGGCTGGGGCCGGGTCGAGCAGGTTGCCGTGGCAGAGGTAGAGGATGGTCAGATCACCTCGTGGACGGTGCACGACGTGCGCTGGGGGACCTTGCACGACACCGGGACCGAGGGAGCGCACCACGCCCGGGTGGTCCGGTTCCTCCGGGAGCAGGGCATCGAGCTGGTGGTGACCCACCACATGGGCCAGGGCCAGTACACGATGATCGGCAAGCTCGGGATCCGGGTCGTCCTGGACGCCCAGGGGGATGCGCGGACCGCCGTGCTCACCGCCGCCGGTGGGTGAACGCCGGGGTGCCGGCGAGCACCGGGACGCGGGTATGAGCCCCGGGCGATGAGCGCGGGTGTTCTTCCCAGCCCGAATATCTGGGGCTCGCCGGCCGGCTACGAGGTCGAGAACCGCGGTGTCGACCCGGCGGGCGTGATCGAGGCAGCCATGGCTGCGGTACGTCCCTGGGATGCGGCCGTCGTTCTCGACATCGGCTGCGGAACGGGATTTCACCTTCCTCGGTTCGCGCGCCGGGCTGCCACGGTGATCGGGGTCGAACCGTACCCGCCGCTGCGGCACCTGGCCCGCGAACGGGTCGCCGCACTGTCCCGGGGATCCACCGGTGCCCCGGCTGCCTCCCGGATCGAGGCGCCGGGCGCGGGAGGCACGGCCCGGATCGAGGTTCGGGGCGGTACCGCCCAAGCCCTCCCGGTACCGGATGCAAGCGTGGACGTGGTGCATGCACGCTGGGCGTATTTCTTCGGTCCTGGCTGCGAGCCGGGACTGCACGAGATCTCCCGGGTGCTGCGCCGCGGTGGGGCTGCGTTCATCATCGACAACGATGCGACGCGTTCGACGTTCGGATCCTGGTTCCGGCGGGCCCACCCGGACTACGACCCGGAAGCCGTGCGGCGTTTCTGGGCCCGGCAGGGCTGGCAGCGGACCGAGTTGGACATCCGCTGGGAGCATGTGACCCGGGCCGATTTCGAGACTGCCGTCCGGTTGGAGTTCGCCCCGGACCTCGCCAATCAGCTGCTCGCCGAACATCCCGGCACCAGCGTCGACTACGCGGTCAACCTCTTCTGGCGCACCACCGGCTAGGTGAAACGTTCCGGTGGGGTGGGACGCCCGGGCACGCGCTGCCCGGGCGGGCCGGTGCGGCCGTGTCGTGTTTCACCGCCTCGATGCACGACGCGACCTCCGTGCACACCTCGACGATGCTCCATGGCGCGATGGCACGCCGCGCGCAGACCCGAACGGACCGGGTCACATGCCGCGCGGGGGAACGAACGGGCTGAGCCGGGGACCGGCGAAGGTGTCCGACCGCACCCGTACGGTGGGCCCGTGGCGACGGCGACGAAGAACCGGCAGGGCCGGGCGGAGCGGGCGGGTTTCCGCTGCAACGAGTGCGGCTGGACGACGACGAAGTGGGTCGGGCGGTGCGGGGAATGCCAGGCCTGGGGCACGGTGGAGGAAGTCGGCGGGCCCCCCGTCGGGGTGACCCGGACCCGGGCGGTCGCCACCCCTGCCCGCCCCATCGGCGAGGTCGACGCCCAGTCCGCAGCCATGTGGCCGACCGGTGTCGACGAACTCGACCGGGTACTCGGGGGCGGGCTCGTCGGTGGTGCCGTCGTGCTCATGGCCGGCGAACCGGGGGCAGGGAAATCCACCCTGCTGCTCGACGTCGCCGCCCGTGCCGCCGACAACCACACCGTCCTCTACGTCACCGGGGAAGAGTCCGCCGCCCAAGTACGGCTGCGCGGCGAACGGATCGGGGCGTTGGCCCCACGGCTGCTCCTCGCCGCCGAAACCGACCTCGCGACGGTACTCGGCCAGGTTGAGGCAACCACCCCCGACCTGCTCATCGTCGACTCCGTGCAGACGGTCGCCAGTGACGCCGTCGATGGGGCCGCCGGGAACGTCGGGCAGGTCCGGGAAGTCGCCGCCAGCCTCATCCGCACCGCGAAAGCCCGAGGAATGGCCACCGTCCTCGTCGGACACGTCACCAAAGACGGGTCCATCGCCGGACCCCGGGTACTCGAACACCTCGTCGACGTGGTCTGTCAGTTCGAAGGCGACCGGAACTCCCGGCTCCGGCTCGTCCGCGCGGTGAAGAACCGGTACGGGCCCACCGATGAGGTCGGCTGCTTCGACCTGTCCGACACCGGCATCGTCGGACTCGCCGACCCGAGCGGACTGTTCCTGTCCCGGCACGCCGAACCCGTCCCCGGCACCTGCGTCACCGTGGCGCTGGAAGGTCGCCGTCCGCTCGTCGCCGAAGTCCAAGCGCTCGTCGCGCCCAGCGCGCTGAGCAACCCGCGGCGCGCCACGTCCGGACTGGAATCCTCCCGCGTGGCGATGGTTCTCGCGGTTCTGGAACGTCGGGCCGGTGTCGCCCTGTCCGGCCGCGACACCTACGTCGCCACCGTCGGCGGAGCCCGGCTCACCGAACCGGCCGACGACCTCGCCGTCGCCCTCGCCGTCGCCGGCGCGGCCCGCGACCGGCCCCTCCCCACCGGGACCATCGCTGTCGGCGAAGTGGGGCTCGCCGGCGAGGTCCGGCCCGTGACCGGGCTGAACCGCAGGCTCGCCGAAGCGGCCCGGCTCGGCTTCCGCACCGCCATCGTGCCCACCGGAGTCGAAGGTCCGCTTCCGGACGGGATGCGGACGCTCGAAGCCGACAGCATCCACACGGCACTACGGCACGCCGCACTCACCCAGGAGGACAGGTGACCCCCGCCGTCCCCTACCTCGCCGTCATCTTCAGCTCCCAGCTCTCCGACGAACCCGACGGCTACGCCGAGGCCGCCGACCGCATGGTCGCCCTCGCCACCGGACAGCCCGGGTTCCTCGGCGTCGAATCCGCCCGCGGACCCGACGGATTCGGGATCACCATCTCCTACTGGCGGGACGAGGAATCCCTCACGGCGTGGCGCGCCCACCTGGAGCACCGGATGGTCCAGGATCGAGGGCGACAGGAGTGGTACACCCGGTACAACCTCCGGGTGGCCCAGGTGACTCGCGTCACCAGCCACACCCTCGGCCCCGGAGACGGGACCGGGCAGTGATGGCGGCACGGCGCGGAAGTTCGGCCGCCCACCAACGGCGGGGGGACGTGTGACGGCAGCCGCAGCAGAGCGGATGATCAAGCCCGGTACACCCGATGACGACTCGTCCCCCGGCGGGCCGGTCGGCTTGCGTACACTCGTGTCCGAGATTGCTGCGCCTCGTGCCGCGGGCGACCGGACCCGGCCACCCCGCGCGGGAACACGCAGCGCACAGGCCCGCACGCAGGACGTCCAGGGGGTGCACGTGGCGCACGATCGGTCAGCCGAAGAGCTGCTGCGCGCCACCCTGGCCGCGGTCGCCCCCGGAACCGAACTCCGGGACGGACTCGAACGCATCCTCCGCGGACGCACCGGGGCACTCGTCGTGATCGGATTCGACAAGGTCGTCGAAGACATCGCGACCGGTGGTTTCGCCCTGGACGTCGAATTCTCCGCGACCCGACTACGGGAACTCGCGAAAATGGACGGCGCGATCGTCACCGACCGGGACGTCACCAAACTGCTCCGGGCCGCCGTGCAGCTCCTCCCCGACGCGACCATCGAGACCAGCGAGTCCGGCACCCGGCACCGCACCGCCGAGCGCGTGGCGAAGCAGACCGGCTTCCCCGTGATCTCGGTCAGCCAGTCCATGCGGATCGTCGCCCTCTACGTCGGCGGGCTACGGTACGTGCTCGAAGGTTCCGACGCCATCCTCGCCAAGGCCAACCAGGCGCTCGCCACCCTGGAGCGCTACAAGGCCCGCCTCGACGAAGTGACCGGTACCCTCTCCGCGCTGGAAATCGAAGACCTCGTCACCGTCCGCGACGTGTCCATCGTGGTGCAGCGCCTGGAAATGGTGCGGCGGATCTCCGAAGAGATCGCCCACTACGTGGTCGAACTCGGCACCGACGGGCGGCTGCTGTCCCTGCAGCTCGACGAGCTCATCGGCGGGGTCAGCCCGGACCGGGAACTCGTCATCCGCGACTACCTGGACAGCGCCCGGCGGGAACGCGACATGGTCGATGTCCTCGTCGACCTCGCCGCCATCCCCTCCGCCGAACTCGTCGACCTCGCCACCGTCGCCCGCGTCCTCGGATTCAGCACCAGCGGCGAAGCCCTCGACGTCGCCGTCAGCCCCAAGGGCTACCGGCTGCTCAACAAGGTCCCGCGGCTCCCCGGCGCCATCGTCGAAAGACTCGTCGACCACTTCGGTGACCTGCAGAAACTCCTTGCAGCCAACCTTGACGACCTGATGACCGTCGACGGCGTCGGTGACCAGCGGGCCCGGGCCGTCCGCGAAGGCCTGTCCCGACTCGCCGAATCGAGCATCCTCGAACGATACGTCTGACCCCGCACGCCCCCGGCATGCCGTGGTGATCACTGTCCGTGCCTGCGACGATGTCGGCGATGCCAGCCCACGAACTGCACGGCCCCATCCTCACCTGGTACTCCCGGCACGGACGGGCCCTGCCCTGGCGGTCCGAGGAACGGACCCCGTGGGGTGTCCTGGTGAGCGAGGTCATGCTGCAGCAGACCCCGGTTGCCCGGATGCAGCCGGTGTGGGAGGCCTGGTTGCGACGCTGGCCCCGGCCCGCTGACCTGGCCGCGGCATCCCCGGCCGACGCGATCCGCGCCTGGGGACGGCTCGGCTACCCACGGCGTGCCCTCAACCTGCACCGGGCGGCCACCGCGATCGTGCAGCGGCACGGCGGCGACGTCCCCCGCGGCCACGCCGACCTGCTCGCCCTTCCCGGGGTCGGCGAGTACACCGCGGCCGCCGTCGCCTCCTTCGCCTTCGGCGACCGGCACCCGATACTCGACACGAACGTCCGTCGGGTCCTCGCCCGGTTGCACACCGGACAGGCCCTACCCGGGCCCTCCCTCACCGCCGCGGAACGCCGGCTCGCCACCCAGCTCCTCCCCGACGCCCCCGCCACTGCCGCCACCTGGGGCGTCGCCACGATGGAACTCGGGGCCCTGATCTGTACCGCCCGCACCCCCCGGTGCCCGGACTGCCCGGTACGGCAGCAGTGCCGGTGGCGCGCCACCGGGCACCCTCCGTACGCGGGGCCCCCGCGCCGCCCCCAGCGCTACGCCGGAACGGACCGGCAGATCCGCGGGCTGCTCCTCGCAGCGCTTCGGGAGGCGGACGGTTCCGTCACCGCGGCGGACCTTACCGCCGCAACCCCGGACAGTGCCCTGCGCGACCCCCGGCAACGGACCCGTTGCCTGGCCGGACTCGTCGCTGACGGGCTCGTCGAGCCGCTCCCCGAGGACCGGTTCCGGCTCCCCGCCGCCACGGGGCAGTAGGGGCCGGGAACAGATCAGAGTTCGCGGAGCATGCGGGTGTTCCCCAGGGTGTTCGGTTTCACCCGGGCAAGGTCGAGGAACTCGGCGACCCCCTCGTCGAGGGAACGAAGCAGTTCGGCGTAGACGGCGGGTTCCACCGGGGTGCCGTCGATCACCTGGAACCCGTGCCGGGTGAAGAACCGCACCTCGAAGGTCAGACAGAACAGCCGGCGTACCCCGAGGTCCCGGGCCTGCCCGATGAGGGCCTCGACGAGCCGGTGCCCGACCCCATGCCGGCGGTAGGCGGGGTCGACGGCGAGCGTGCGCACCTCGGCGAGGTCCTCCCACATGACGTGCAGGGCGCCGCAGCCGATGATCGTCCCGTCGCCGGTCTCGGCGACCCGGAACTCCTGCACGTCCTCATACAGCGTGACCCGCTCCTTGCCGAGCAGGATCCGGTCACCGGCATAGGTGTCGACGAGGGAAGCGATCGCCCGGATATCCCCGGTCCGCGCCCGCCGCACGGTCACCGACACGGGCCCCTCCACGGGGAGGGGCCCCGGCGCGGACCGGTTCAGCTGACGTCCTCCACGGTGCCCGGGCTGCCGTTCGTCCCCGGGGAGCCGGTGCTCTGCGCGACGACGGGGGCGGTGTCGGGCAGACCGGTCTTCGTCGTCCCGGTGAAGGTGAACTGGGCCTGGTCGCCCTCCCCTTCGACGTCGACGAGCACGATCTGCCCCGGCTTGAGCTCCGAGTAGAGGATCTTCTCGCTGAGCACGTCCTCGATCTCGCGTTGGATGGTCCGGCGCAGCGGTCGGGCCCCGAGCACCGGGTCGTAGCCGCGGGTGGCAAGGATGACCTTGGAGGCCGGGGTGAGTTCGATCCCCATGTCCTTGTCCCGGAGCCGCTCATCAACCTTCGCGATCATCAGGTCAACGATCTGGACGATCTCTTCCTCGGACAGCTGCGGGAAGACGATGGTGTCGTCGACCCGGTTGAGGAACTCCGGCCGGAAATGCTGCTTGAGTTCATCATTGACCTTGTTCTTCATCCGCTCGTAACTGGAACGGACGTCGTGACCGGCTTGGAACCCGACACTCACTCCCTTGGCGATGTCCCGGGTGCCGAGGTTCGTGGTCATGATGATCACGGTGTTCTTGAAGTCCACCTGGCGGCCCTGGCTGTCGGTGAGCCGGCCGTCCTCAAGGATCTGCAGCAGCGAGTTGAAGATGTCCGGGTGGGCCTTCTCCACTTCATCGAAGAGAACCACGGAGAACGGACGCCGCCGGACCTTCTCGGTGAGCTGGCCGCCCTCCTCGTAGCCGACGTATCCGGGCGGGGAACCGAACAGCCGGGACACCGTGTGCTTCTCACTGAACTCACTCATGTCGAGCTGGACGAGGGAATCCTCATCGCCGAAGAGGAACTCGGCGAGCGCCTTGGCCAGTTCGGTCTTGCCGACGCCGGTGGGGCCGGCGAAGATGAACGACCCGCCAGGACGCTTCGGGTCCTTGAGCCCGGCCCGGGTCCGCCGGATGGCCTGGGACAACGCCTTGATCGCGTCATGCTGGCCGACGATCCGCCGGTGCAGCTCCTCCTCCATCCGCAGCAACCGCGAGGACTCTTCCTCGGTCAGCTTGAACACGGGGATCCCGGTGGCCGTGGCCAGCACTTCGGCGATGAGTTCCTCGTCGACCTCGGCGACGACGTCCATGTCGCCGGCCTTCCACTGCTTCTCCCGTTCGGCCTTCGCCGCGAGCAGCTTCTTCTCGGTGTCCCGCAGGGAGGCGGCCTTCTCGAAGTCCTGCGCGTCGATCGCGGACTCCTTCTCCCGTCGGGTCGAGGCGATCTTCTCGTCGAATTCGCGCAGGTCCGGCGGTGCGGTCATGCGACGGATCCGCAGCCGTGCCCCGGCCTCGTCGATCAGGTCGATTGCCTTGTCCGGCAGGTAGCGGTCGTTGACGTACCGGTCGGCGAGGGTGGCGGCCGCCACCAGTGCGGCATCGGTGATCGAAACCCGGTGGTGGGCCTCGTACCGGTCGCGCAGCCCCTTGAGGATCTCGATGGTGTGCGGCAGCGTCGGCTCCTGGACCTGGATCGGCTGGAAACGCCGCTCCAGGGCCGGGTCCTTCTCCAGATGCTTGCGGTACTCGTCCAGCGTGGTCGCGCCGATGGTCTGCAGCTCGCCGCGGGCCAGCATGGGTTTGAGGATGCTCGCCGCGTCGATCGCCCCCTCGGCGGCGCCCGCCCCGACGAGGGTGTGCAGCTCGTCGATGAACAGGATGATGTCGCCGCGGGTACGGATCTCCTTGAGGACCTTCTTCAGCCGTTCCTCGAAATCACCGCGGTAGCGGGAACCGGCGACCAGAGCACCGAGATCGAGGGTGTACAGCTGCTTGTCCTTCAACGTCTCGGGCACCTCGCCCTTGACGATGGCCTGGCTCAGCCCCTCGACGACGGCGGTCTTTCCGACCCCGGGCTCGCCGATCAGCACCGGGTTGTTCTTGGTGCGGCGGGACAGCACCTGCATGACCCGCTCGATTTCCTTCTCGCGCCCGATCACCGGGTCGAGCTTGCCCTCACGGGCGGCCTGGGTGAGGTTCCGACCGAACTGGTCGAGCACCAGCGACCCCGACGGCGTGCCCTCCTGGGTGCCCCCGGCCGTGGCCGGTTCCTTGCCCTGGTAGCCGGACAGCAGCTGGATTACCTGCTGGCGGACCCGGTTGAGGTCGGCGCCGAGCTTGACCAGGACCTGGGCGGCCACCCCCTCGCCCTCACGGATCAGGCCGAGCAGGATGTGCTCGGTGCCGATGTAGTTGTGTCCGAGCTGCAGGGCCTCCCGCAGGGACAGTTCGAGAACCTTCTTGGCCCGCGGGGTGAACGGGATGTGCCCGGACGGCGCCTGCTGGCCCTGGCCGATGATCTCCTGGACCTGCTCACGCACCGCGTCCAGGGAGATTCCCAGGGACTCCAGCGCCTTCGCCGCGACGCCCTCACCCTCGTGGATCAGGCCGAGCAGGATGTGCTCGGTCCCGATGTAGTTGTGGTTGAGCATCCTGGCCTCTTCTTGGGCCAGGACGACGACACGGCGGGCGCGGTCGGTGAATCGCTCGAACATCAGCGCTCCTCGTGTGGTCGTACGGCGGAGGCAGTCCTCCGGCTTATCTGTCGATGCTATCTGTCGGT
>JARRQM010000058.1:0-8162 GCA_037381765.1 Kineosporiaceae bacterium | reverse complement strand
GACCGCGTAGGCGAGTCCGGCGACGTCGGCCGGCAGGTCGGCGTTCGGGCCGTACATCTCGTACAGCCGCACATGCGGGGCGTTCTCCACGTTGAACACCGCGGCGAGGACGTTGAGCACCTCGTAGCAGTTGTCCCGCATGAGTTCCGGCAGGTCCTTCTCCTCGATCGCGTCCTCGACACCGCCGATCGGCAGCATGCCGAGGGCCCCGCCGAGCCGGGCCGCACACTCGATATCGACGACGATCACCGCGGACAGGTTGACCTTGTCGTTGACGTACACCGCGACGATGTTCGTCGGTTTGTTCCCCACCGCGTCGTCGTCGGTCAGGTCAACGGTCCGCCCGACGAGGTCCTCGACCAGGGACCGGACCGCGTGCCGGCTGGGCAGCGGGGACTGCTCGACCATCATGTTCATGTCACACCACCGAGGAAAGGGCGTCGGAAAAGGCCTCTGCCGTGAACGGTTTCGCGATCAGTCCCATGGCACCGGCGGCGGACGCCTGATCGCGCATCTCCTGGGACCCCTCCGAGGTCACGAAACAGAACGGGATACCGATCCCGTTCGCCCGCAAGTTCTTCAGCAGGTCGATACCGGTCATCTCCGGCATGTTCCAGTCGGACAGGATGAGGTCGGGGCTTTCCGCCTTGGCCTTCTCCAACGCGTCCCGCCCGTTCTCCGCCTCGATGAGATCGAGGCCGCCGAACCCTGCCTGGCGCAACGTCCGTGTGACGATCATGCGCATGGCCCGGCTGTCATCGGCGATCAGAATCTTCATCATCCGGTTGCAGGGTGAGTTCGGCGACCTGGCCGAACACGCTCGCGGCGACCCGCAGCGCCCCCTCGACGGCCTCGCTGCCGCCGGTCAGTTCGGCCACCGGAAGGGACAGCCGAGCCGTCTGGAACAGCAACGTCTTGACGTTGCCGCCGATGATGTTGCCGAGTTCCCCGACGGTGTCGATGAGGTCGTCCGGGGACGGGTCACCGACCGACATCATCCGGCTGGCCAGCAGGCGGGCCAGGACGGCGCCGACCCGCACCTGGATCCCCAGGTAGCTGTCTTCGAGTTCGTCGTGGGCGGCCAACCGGGAGAAGGCGATCGGCCCGGACGGCAAGGGGTCGTCGCCCGGATACGCCTCCTCCCCGAGCACCGAGTAGAGGACGTCGACGAGCAGACCTTCCAGGTCCTGCCGGGCGTCCTCGAGCTCATCCATGGTCGTCACGCGCCACCTCCGGTGTGACGGAAGACGACTGCTCTGCCCAGCTCCATGCGCTGGAAAGCGCCGTCCAGGTTGAGGGTGCTCTCGGCACCGCCGAGTACGAGAAAGCCACCGGGCCGCAGGACCCGACGGATGTTGCTGAGCACGGTGCGTTTCGTATCCATGTCGAAGTAGATGAGGACGTTCCGCAGGAAGACGATGTCGCAGGTGGGGACGTTCGTCGGGGGGAGGGCGAGGTTGCCGCGGTCGAATTTGGTCAGCGCCTTCACCTGCTGGCGCAGCACCCATTCCCGGCCCATCTGGTCGAAGTACTTCACCAGGTATTGGGCCGGCAGCCCGCGGTTGACCTCCAGCTGGGAGAACTTCCCGGCCCGGGCCCGCTCCACCATCTTGGCGGAAATGTCCGTGCCGACGATCTTCGCCGACATTCCCGGTTGCGTGGGCAACCAGTCCAGCAGCAGCATGCCCAGCGAGTACGCCTCCTGACCGCTGGAGCAGGCCGCCGACCAGATGGTGACGTTGCGCGCGCCGGACGCGGCGATCTCCGGCAGGAGCTTCTGGGTGAATGCCTGGAACGGGTAGGTGTCCCGGAACCACGAGGTTTCGTTCGTGGTCAGGGCGTCGACGACGGCGTCGCTGAGCGCGTGGTCGCCGCGGCGCAGCCGGCCGACCAGCCCGGCCACGTCCCGTTCGCCGATCTGCCGGGCGATCGGGGCCAGCCGGGACTCGACCAGGTACTCCTTGCCCGGCTGCAGGTCGATCGCGCTGCGTTGCCGGACCAGTGTCGTGACGAACTGGAAGTCAGCCTGGACGAGGGTCATGACGTCACCCCCACAGGTGCCGGGCCGCGGCTCAGTGCCGCCGCCGTTTCGGGGCCGATACGTGGCAGCGGAAGAACCTTGTCCGCCTGTCCGGCCGTGGTCACGGCGCCGGGCATCCCCCAGACGACGCTCGTGGCCTCGTCCTGGGCGACGACCTCGCCTCCGGCGTCGCGGATCGCCTTGGCACCCTTTTCCCCGTCCCGGCCCATCCCGGTGAGCACGACGGCGAGGACGCGGTCACCGTAGGCGCTGGCCACGTTCCGGAAGAGCACGTCCACCGAGGGCCGGCAGAAGTTCTCCGGCGGGTCCTCGGTGAGGTGCACGACCATCCCGCTGCCTTTCCGTACCGGGAGCATGTGTTTCCCGCCCGGGGCGATGAGCACCCGTCCGGCGGCGATCACGTCGCCTTCCGCGGCTTCGGAGACCTTGAGCGGGCATCCCGTGTCCAACCGCTCCGCGAGCAACCGGGTGAACAGGGCCGGCATGTGCTGGACGACGAGCACCGGGACCGGCAGGTCCGCGGGCAGTGCCGGGAGGACTGCGGCCAGGGCGTCCGGACCACCGGTCGACGACCCGATGGCGAGCACCGTGAACGGTCCGCTGCGCTGCCGTGGTGGGCGCGGGGCGGGCGCGGGGGGCCGCTGCGGGGCGCCGACCACCCGGCGGGTCCCGGCGAGCGCCTTGAGCTTGGGGATGAGCTGGTCGCGGATGTTCGCCTGGCTCTCGGCGAAACTTCCGACGTTCGACGGTTTCGTCACGTAGTCGCTGGCTCCGGCGGCGAGCGCGTCGAGGGTCGCCGACGCGCCGCGTTCGGTGAGGGTGGAGAACATGACGACGGGCAGCCGGGGGTTGCTGCGCCGGAGGGCCCGCACCGCCTCGATGCCGTTCATGATGGGCATCTCGATGTCCATGGTGACGGCGTCGGGTTTGAGTTCGGCCACCTTCTCCAAGGCGATCT
Source organism: Kineosporiaceae bacterium (assembly GCA_037381765.1). Classification (GTDB taxonomy): domain Bacteria; phylum Actinomycetota; class Actinomycetes; order Actinomycetales; family Kineosporiaceae; genus JARRQM01. Next base: position 5,163 of record JARRQM010000058.1, on the reverse strand, counting down.
TCCCGTTCTGGGCGATCCCCACGACTTCGATCACCGGATCCTGGGCCAGGGCCTCGGTTACCAACCGGCGGATGACCAGGGAGTCGTCGACGACGAGGACCCGGATCCGCCCCGGATTCGGGTTCATGCGGCCACCAGACCCAACAGCGCGAGCTTCTCCGCGATGACCTCGTCGGTAAAGGGCTTGATCACGTACTCGTGGGCGCCCGCGGCCAATGCCCGGACGATCTGGCCCTGCTCGCTCTCGGTGGTGACCATCATCAGTGAGATGTCCCGGAGGTCCTCCCGGGCCCGGACGTTCTTGATGAACGTCAACCCGTCCATCACCGGCATGTTCCAGTCGACGAGGATCACCTCGGGGCGGGTTCCGGCGTCGAGGACGGCGAGAGCCTCCGCCCCGTCGCCCGCCTGGGCGACATCGAATCCGAGTCCGCCGAGGAGCCGCGTGAGGATCGACCGCATGGCGCGCGAGTCGTCGACCACGAGTGCGAGCATCGGTACTCCTTGGGTGTCACCGGTTCTGAGTGGTTGCGGTGTGGCGGGTGGATCCGTTCGGTTCGATGTCGCCGGCCCGTTCCGGTGCCGACGGTCGGTTCATCGGCAGGTCCGGGGCGTATCTGGACCGGCGCGGGTCAGGCGGCTACCTCGTGCAGGACGCGATGCGCGTTCAGGGACAGCAACAGCCGGTCGGGCAGGGTGTAGGCGCCGAGAAGTAGGTCCCGGACCTTCTCGTCGACCGTCGACGGGGTCTGTTCGAAGGGCACCTGGGAGACTTCGAGGACCCCGCCGATCTCGTCGACGAGCAGGCTCACCGGCTCGTCGTCGACCCGGATGACGACGTTCACCTGTTCCCGGGTGGACTCCGACTGCGGCAGGCCGAGCCGGGCCCGCAGGTCGATGGCCGTGAGCACCTCACCGCGCAGATTGATCAGTCCGGCGATCTCGGTCGCCGCCAGCGGCACCGGCGTGATCTGCTGCAACCGCACGATCTCCTGGACGAGGGCGACGTCGACCCCGAAGAGGTACTTGCCCACGTGGAAGGTGGAGAGCTGGCTCATGCGTAGGTCTCCTGGCTGAGGGGGGCGAATGCGGTGTCGGAGGTAGCCGACTGGCTGTAGAAGTGCGGGTCGGCGGACAGCACCGCGGATTGCACGTCGAGGAGTTCGGTGACCTTGTCGCCGACGACGACGGAGCCGATCAGGGCGTGGTCGTCGATATCCGAACGGGTGTCGGCGCGTTCGGTGGCGATGTCCAGGATGCGGTCGACGACGAACCCGACCGAACGCTCGCCCTGGGTGTAGACGACCAGTTGCAGGGCGCCCTCGGTGGCCGGTTCGGTGTAGGCGCCCAGCAGGGTCGCCAACCGGACCAGGGGCATGATGTGCCCGCGGTACTGCACGACTTCCCGGCCACCGACGTGTTCGATGGCACTGACCTGGATCTCTTCCAGGCGCGTGACCATCTCCAACGGGATCGCCGCCCGCCGGTCCCCGGTGACTTCGACGACCAGGACCGGGTCGAGCAGTTCCACCGCGTCGGCGTCGTTCTCCGTGGTCACCGCGCTGGTGTTGGCCAGCACGTTCGACCGCCGGGCCAGGGTGGCCGCGTCCAGGATGAGCACGACCGTCCCGTCCCCGAGGATCGTTGCCCCGGCGTAGACCGGGATGCCCTTCAAGTGCCGTCCCAGCGGTTTGACCACGATCTCCTGGGTGTCCAGGACGTCATCGACGACGAGCCCGAACCGCTGCTGTTCGGCGTGCAGGACCACGATGAACCCGCCCCGCTCGCCGGTGCTGGCGCCACTGCCGGTGGGGGCGCCCGGCTCCGGGCTCGTCCCCGCGCCGGACGGGTCGGCCGCACCGGACGGGTCCGCCGCGCCGGACGGACCGGCCGGACCGGGTAGGTCGGACATGATGTCGGCGTCGGCGGGCACCAGACCGAGCTGCTCGTCCAGGCGAATCAGGGGCAGCAACATGTCCCGCAGCCGGTACACCGGGGCCCCGGAGATCAACTCGATCCCCCCGCGGGCGTGTTCCCCGGACAGCCGGACCAGTTCCAGGACGCTGACCTGCGGCACCGCGTACCGGCGCCCGGCGCACCCGATGGTCAACGCCGGGATGATCGCCAACGTCAACGGGATGGTCAGCCGGAACGTCGAGCCGATCCCCAGCTTCGACGTCACGTCGACCGACCCGCCGATTCCTTCGATCCGGGTCTTGACGACGTCCATGCCCACACCGCGCCCGGACACGTTGGTCACCTTCGCCGCCAGGGAGAACCCCGGCAGGAAGATCAGGTTGATGACCTCCCGGGCCGACATCGACGCCAGCTGCCCTTCGGTGACCAGCCCCCGCTCCACCGCCTTGGCAGCGATCGCCTCCGGGTTGATCCCCGCCCCGTCGTCGATGATCTCCAGATGCACCTGCCCGGCCTCGTGGTAGGCCCGCAACCGCAGCACGCCTTCGGCCGGTTTCCCGGCAGCCGTCCGTGCTTCCGGTTCCTCGATCCCGTGGTCCACGGCGTTCCGGATCAGGTGCGTCAGCGGATCCTTGATCGCCTCCAGCACCGACCGGTCCAGTTCGGTCTCCCGGCCCTCCATCTCCAGCCGGACCTGCCGCCCGCACTGATGCGCCAGGTCCCGCACCACCCGCGGCATCTTCGACCAGACCGCGTCCACCGGCTGCATCCGGGTCTTCATGACCTGCTCTTGCAGCTCCGAGGTGACCAGGGACAGCCGTTGCGCCGACCTGGCCAACGACGAGTCCTTCGAGGAGTCCTGCTCCTCGTCCAGACGCGACACCAGCTGGTTCCGCGCCAGCACCAGCTCCCCCACCAGGCGCATCAGCGAGTCCAGCAGTTCCACGTCGACCCGTACCGACGAGTCCACCACCGACCGGGCCGACCCCTGCGACTCCAACGCCGATTCCACGGCGGCAGGGGTGGTGGACCCGTGTTCGACGAGGATGTTGCCGATGGGGCGTTTGTCTCCGAGTCCTTGCTCCATGCGGGCGATCTCGACGGCGTCGGGGGTCGTCGCCCCGGAATCGACGAGGACCTGCCCGAGCTGCGGGGTCGGGGCGGCCGGTTCCCCGGCAGGATTCCCGGCGTCCCCGGCGTCCCCGGCAGGATTGCCGGCGGCGTCACCGGCGGCGGGGTCGTTCCCGGCGGCCGAACCGTCCTCGGCCCCGGCGTCTTCGGAGGTCCCGTCGGCTCCGGAGTCCCCGGTGGCTCCGGCGGCCGCGCCGTCCTCGGCGGTTTCGGCCGGCGCCGCTTCCCCGGAGTTCCCGGGCTCCGCTGCCGGGGCGGCCTCGGCGGCACCTTCCGCGGGTTTCTCGGCGGCTTGGCTGTCTTCCCGCAGGGAGGACAGCAGGCTGAGCAGCGCGGAGTCGTCGCCCTCGACCTCGGCACCGGTGCGTTCGATCCCGGTGAGCACGTCCCGGACCGTGTCGACCATCTTGAGCAGGGCGCTCGCCCGCTCTTCGGTCAGCGCGATGTGTCCGTCCCGCAGGCGGCTGAGCAGGTTCTCCCCGATATGGGTGATCTTCTCCAGCCGGTGAAAGGCGAGGAAGCCACTCGTTCCTTTGATCGTGTGGATCGTCCTGAAGACACTGGCCAGCAGATCCCGGGAACCCGGGTGCTGTTCCAGCTCCAGGAGGTCACGGTCAAGCTGGTCGAGGTTTTCGTACGACTCGACCAGGAACTCGGCCACGATCTCATCGATCGCTTCCATACCGTTGCTCCTCCTACCGCCCTGACACCGTCCCGCCCGGACGTTGCCCATCACCGTGGATCGGCTGTCACCTGGACCCCTCTTGCATCGGCGCGCAGGGGACCAACTTGAGCCAGCCCGGCCAACAGGTGCCGGGCCGGGCAGGCGGGTGGGTGCGCGGAGGCGAGGGTGGTGCGAGGTGGGGATGGTGCGAGGTGGGGGTGGTGCGAGGTGGGGGTGAGGGTGGGGTGCGCTCAGATGAGGTAGCGGTCGACCCAGAAGCCGTCCTCGTCGGTGACCATTCCGGAGGTGGCTTCGACGAGGATGCGGGTCACGGCTTGGACGACGGGTACCGCGCGGGCTCTCCAGTCGAGGAATTTGGGTGTGGGGAGGCGTTGTTCCCGCAGTTGCGGGTCGGGGCAGGACCAGCGGACCTCGTAGACCACGTACGGTCCGTCCGACCAGTCTTCTTGGAGTACGGATGGTTCGGGGGCGGAGGCCACGTGGACCCGTACTTCGATGAGGCCGGCTTCGCCGTTGCCGATGGGGCCGATCACCGCGAAGGAGTCGATCGCTTCGTCCCCGGCGAGGACAGCCATGTCGTAGGCGTCGGCCCGGGCGTGCAGGTATTCCAATTCTCCGGGGGTGAGCGGGTCGTCCGCGGTTTCTTCCCGGATCGCCAGCCCCGAGTACAGGTCGCTGTGGGGGCCGGTCCAGTCGGCGCCTTCGACGGCGATGCGGGTGTTCGGGAGTTCGCGGGAGACGACTCCGCGCAGCATGTCCGGTTCCAGCCAGTACGGGGAGCGGACGATGTAGTCGACGGCCCGTTCGGGGTCGGGTTGGATGAGTTCGCCGCCGCCGACCCGTACCGCCCCGTGTACCCGTCGGGCCAGGGAGACGAGCAGGTGGATCCCGCGGCCTTCTTCCCGCCAGGGCAGGCCGCGGGGGAAGGCGAAGGCGAAGCCGTCCCGGTCGTCCAGTCCGGGCAGCGGCGGGTCTTCCCGTTCGACGGGGGATTCGAGGGCGTAGGCGACGGTCCACGGCATGGGCACGGCCGCGTCCACGGCTTCTTCCATGGCGAGTTCGAACGGGCCGATCAGCCGGCTGTGCCGGCCGAGGGAGATCTCGCCGTCGCGGGCCAGGTCGCCGCGCGGGACCTTGGCCCGGACCAGCCAGGAGACTTCGTCGACGCCGACGGTGCTCGGTACCAGCAGCAGGTGGTGGCTGCGTAGCTGTTCCAGGGTTTCCGGGTCGAGGGCCCCGGTGGTGTCGCCGTCCACGGTGGAGCGGCCGAACCAGCGCGTTCTCGCCATGATCATCTGCCTCGTCACACCGGCGTGCGGTGGAAGGACCGGTAGGAACGGCTGGCCGTCGGGCCCCGCTGCCCCTGGTAGCGGGATCCCGAAACGGCGCTCCCGTACGGGTTTTCCGCGGGGCTGGACAGCCGGAAGAAG
>JARRQM010000057.1:0-7393 GCA_037381765.1 Kineosporiaceae bacterium | reverse complement strand
GCGCGAGCGGTGCCCCGCCCTCCCGGGCCCGCTCGTAGTCCTTCAGGTTCGCGTAGTTGCCGCTGTCCCGGAGCAGTTCCTGGCGCCGGTTCATCTCCCCTTCGATGGAGTCCCGCATCCGGTCCACCATGGACAGATCGTCGGCGAGGTTGGTGATCACCGCGGAGGTGTGCGGCAGGTCCTCCAGCCGGGCGAACGTCGCCCCGCCCTTGAAGTCGACGAGGACGAAGTTCAGCGCCTCCGGGGAATGCGTCACCCCGAGCCCGAGCACGAGGGTCCGCAGCAGCTCCGACTTCCCCGACCCGGTCGCCCCGACGACCAGACCGTGCGGCCCCATCCCGCCCTGCGCGGCCTCCTTGATGTCGAGGTCGACGTGCGTCCCCGAGGGGCCCACCCCGATCGGAACCCGCAGCCGGTCCCGCGGGGGGCGGGGCCGCCACGTCGTCGCGATGTCCACCCGGGTCGCGTCGCCGAGACCGAGCAGGGACAGCAGGCCGAGGTCGCGGGAGAGCACGTCCTCGGCCTCCGCGCCGGTGTCGGTGCGGATCGGGGCCAGCACCCGGGCCAGGGCCTCCGCCTTCGGCCGGGTCAGCCCGTCCGGGCGGCCGATCGCGAAGGTGATGTCGTTCCCGGCCGGGTCACGGCTGGCCCGGATCATCCGCTCCGGCCCGAGGACGAGGGTGAGCCCGTTCGGGTCGCCCTCCCCGGGGATCGCGGAACCGAGGTCGATCAGGGTGACCCCGTCGACGTCGGTGCTCGCCAACGGGGAATCCGCCTGCGGGGGCAGACCGTCCAAGACGATGACGTAGTGCGGCAGCGACGCCGCGGACTTGCCGCTGAACCGGGGACGCTGCCCGATGTCGCTGAGCAGCGCCTCCATCCCGGCGAGACTGTCCGACCAGAGCCGGACCGGGCCGGCGGCGTCGGTCTCGGTCGGGTGGTGGGCGTGCGGCAGCCACTTCGTCCAGTCCCAGGCGGACGACCGCTCCGGGCTCGTGCACACGGCGATCCGCAGGTCGTCGGGGGAGTGGAAGACCGCGAGGTGCGCGAGCATCGCCCGGGCCAGGTCGGCCCCCAACGCGTACCCGCCGCGCAGGTGCACCCGTCCGAAGGAGAGCAGGGCCACCGACACCGGCAGGTCGTTGACCGTCGCGTGGGTGCGGACGAACCGGCGCAGGGCGCTCGCCGACAGCGGTTCCAGGTCGTCGACGGGTTTCGTCTGCGGCGGGACGATCTCGACGGTGAGCCGCTGGGTTCCCGAGCCGATCCGCACCGAGGTGAAGTCGTCGTCGACGGACCGCCGTTCCCACAGGCGCGAGGACAGGGCCACCGACCACAGGGTGTCCGGTTCCGGGCTGCGCCACAGCAGCGCCTCATGCTGCCGTTGCGCGGCCTTGCGGACCCGGCGTCGGGTCTGGGACAGGTAGCGGGCGTAGTCCCGCCGTTCCCCGTTGAGTTTCTTCTTCTTCTCCCCGGCACCGCGGCCGATCTGGCCGAGCATCATGCCCGCCATGGACACCCCGTACAGGGCGCCCGCGACGATCATGATCGGTTGCCGGTTCGTGCCGGTGACCATGAAGGCCATCGCGGCACCGCCGGCGAGCATCGGCAGGTAGGTGAGCACGGCACCCATCCCGCCGCTCACCGTCTCGCTCAGCTCCGGGGGCGGTTCCAGCACCAACTCGCCCTGAGGTAGCTGTGGCGGTCGGCGCCGCTGGGGGCGCCTGAAGACGACCGTACTCACCCGTAGTCCCCTCGCTCGGGATTCGCCGGAGCGCACAGAGCGATCCCCGACCGGCTCGCGCACATTCTGCCGGACGCCCTGGAAAAGTCCGCTTCGGGGCGTCTACTACGCTGCACCGGATCGGAAACACACCAGCGGTTGGGGGATCGGTGGACGCGACAACCCGCAGCGACCTATGCCGTGTGACGGTTGTCGCACCCAACACCCGGATGGACGTGGCGCTCCCGGCCGACGTGCCACTCGCCGACCTCGTGCCGACCTTGCTGCGCAGCCTCGGCGAGGACGTCGCCGACGTGGCACCCCCGTCCGGCGGCTGGTCGCTGCAACGGTTCGGGGAAGGCCCGTTCGACCTCGGGGCCAGCGCGGCGGCCCTGTCGGTCCGCGACGGGGAGCTTCTCTACCTGCGACCCCAGCAGGCGGAACTGCCCGAGATGGCCTTCGACGACGTCTCCGATGCGATCGCCACCGCGGTCGGGCGGGGGACGCGTTGGGGGCTGCCGGACACCCGCCGGGCCGGGATGTCCCTGGCCCTCGCCGCACTCGGCGCGACCGCCCTGGTCATCCTCGGTGCCGGGCCCGGCTGGTTGACCCCGGCGCTGCTGGCCGGGACCGTCACCGTGGCCCTCACCAGTACCGCGGCGGTGATGTCCCGGGCGCTGTCCGACGCCGCGGCCGGGGCCACCCTCGGCTACGCGGCCGTCGGCTACGCCGCGCTCACCGGGCTCACCGCCTTCGCCGGGCACGCCGACCTCGCCCACCTCGGCGTGCCGTCCCTGCTCGGGGCCAGCGCGCTGGCCCTGGTCGTCGCCGTGGGCCTGGCGCTCGCCGTCGCCGACAACGTCCCGCACTTCGTCGGGGTGGCCGTGGTCGCCGCCTTCATCCTGGTCACCGGGCTGCTCGCGGAACTCGCCGCACTGCAGGCGGGCGGTGCCGCCGCAGTGACCCTGGTACTCACCCTCGGCCTCGTCCAGGCGGTGCCGACGCTGGCCCTGCGGATGGCCGAACTCCCGTTGCCGTCGATCCCGTTCACCGCCGAGGACGTGCGCAACGACGATTCCGTCGTCGGGGTCGACGTGCTGCGACGTACGGTGACCGCCGACCGGTACGTCACCGCGCTGCTCACCGCGGTGGCCGTGGTCAGTGTCGGTGCCGAGGTGGTTCTCGCCGCCGAGCAGCGGGCCAGCAGCAACTGGATGCTCGCCGTCACCGCGACCGTGATGGCGCTGCGGGCCCGGGTCTTCACCGGGCGGGTCCAGCGGGGTTCGCTGCTCGTCGGTTCCGCCGCCGGGGTCACCCTGCTGACCGTCAGCGGCCTGCACGGGGTACCCGCGCAGCTGCGGGTGCTCGCCGTCGCCATCCCGCTGCTGATCGCCGCTGCCGTCCTGGTCGCGGTGGCGTTGCGCTGGCACGGCAACCGGGTCTCCCCGGTGTGGCGGAGATCCGCGGACATCCTCGACGCCATCGCGGTCACCGCGGTGATCCCGGTCGCCCTGTCGGTCCTCGGCCTGTACGGCTTCGTCCGCGGCTACGTGAGCTGACCGGCCCCGGCCCGGGGCGCCGTCCGGCTGCTACCTACCAGTCCGCCCGGTCCGGTGCGCCGAAGAGCGCCGTCTCCTGCGGGGTCGGGCCGAGTGCGGTGAGCCGGAGCCGGCCGGGGCCCAGCACGGCGATCGCATTGTCCGGTAGCCGCGGCAGCCAGGCCGCCCCGTCGTCGGGAAGGTGGAACAGCGACCGCAACGGGTGTACGACGTCCAGGGGTACGCGCTGGAGCAGGACGAGGTCGAAGGACCGCAGGGCGGACACGTCCGTCGCGGTCACCTGGCTCTGCACGACCACCCGGGTCTGCCAGGGGCCGAGGCTCAGCTGACTCACCTGGGGCAGCCCCTGTTCGATGCGCAGGACGGGCTCGTCGAGGTCGGCCTCGGGCAGTGGGAGTTCGGTGGGGCTGACCCGGGTCTGCCCCGTCGGCCCGCCTTCGGTCAGCCGGTTCCAGTGCTCCGGATGCGGGGTGATCACCTGCACCCGCGCCCCCACGGCGTGCGCCCGGAAGGACAACAGCCGGGCGGCGTAGCCGCCGGACACCATGGCGATCTGGGTCGGGTGGTTGCGGAACAGCTGTACCGGCACCGGGTCGCGGGCCTGGTCGAAGCCGAGGACGACGGTTCCGACGTCGATGGGGGCGTCGAGCCGGGCGAGCAGCTCGGTGTCGAGCCGGTGCAGGCCGGTGGCGGGGCCGGTGAGTTTCAGGGTCTGCTTGCCCATCAGGGCCTCCCTCCCAGCGGCAGGGTCGCCGCGAACCCGAGTGCCTGCTCCCCATCCAGCCGGGTCAGGCGGAAACCGGCGGACTGGGCGGCGGCACCGAACGCCCGCTCCGCGTTCTCCGCGGCGTCGGGGGAGGCCGCGGCGAGCCGGACCAGGGCCCGCACCCGCACCTCCTGCTCCGGCCCCGGATGCAGTTCCAGGGACACCGTGCCGGAAACCACGGGGAGCGCGGCGAGCAGATCGGCCAGTAGGTGCACCGGGGCGTCGGCCTCCGGCCACTGCGAGACCCACCAGGTGATGTGGGTGACCCCGGCGAGATCGAGGTGTCGCCAGGTCTCCTGGACCGGGGGGCCGTTCCCGGCGGGATCCCCGGACAGTCCCGCGGCGTGCCCGAGGGCGGTCCGGACGCCGATCCCGGACAGCGGACGGGCCGGGACCCCCGCAGCGTCGAGGAGTTCCAAGGTCCGGGCCGTGCTGCGTTTGAGGGCACGCGCCGCCCCCCGGGTCCCCCCGCCCCGGGCCTCGATCGGTTCGAGGGAGCTGTCCGGCTCCAACCGCAACGCGACGAAGGTCTGCCGCCGGGCCGGCAGGCTGCTCGGGTTGACCAGCCGGTACGAGGTGGCGGTCACCGAACCGGGCGGGAGCGGGTGCGCCGGGCTCGGGACGACGTGCAGCAGCACCGGGATGCCGGCGAGGGTGATGTCGTCCACCTGCAGGGTCCGGGCCAGTGTCGACACCGGGAGCCAGTGGTGCCGGCGCGGGTGCGGGGCGAGGTCGGTGTCGCGGTGCACGGCGAGGGCGGCGGACCAACCGGTGCCGTCGAACACGACCCCGAGTTCCCGGCCGTTGCGCAGTTCGATCGCCGACAGGTGCAGGTCCGGGAAGAGCACGTGGAGCGGATCCGGCCGGTGCGTACCGCCGGAGGCCCGGCCGTCCGGTGTGGTGCCGTCCGGCGCCGTGCCGTCCGGTGTCGTGCTGTCCGGTGTCGGGGGCCGGCGCAGGGCCCGGGAACGGGAGCGGAACCGGCTGCGGACGACCAAGGCCGCCGGAAGCGGACGGTTCGCGATCCGGACGGTCGCCGAGGCGAGCAGGACGGCGGCGATCAGGGCGGCCGGGATGAGGGCCCAGTCCCGCCGTTGCGCGCCGACCAGCACGATGACGACGGCGAGTTCGGCGACGATCACGTACCGCACTCTGACCTGCGCCAGCCGCATCCCGGGCAGGACCGGACGGGGCCGCCCCGCGGGGGTGCCCGTGCCGGGAGCCGGCGGTGCCGGCGGGGACGACGGCGCCGTCGGCGGCGCCGGTGGCGGGTGCAGCGCCGATCCAGCCTGCCCGGTCGTGGCCGGGCCAGGAGTGGCCCCCGGAGTTCCTGCACCGATCATGGCTCTATCGTAGGGAGCCGTGCAGACTCGCCGCGATCAGGTGCAGGCATACCGGTTTGCCCAGGCTCGGATGCAGTCGGCGCTCCTCGTCGCCGACCCGGATCGTCCGGAACCTCCGCTGCGCCGGGCGGGGGTGTCGACTTTTGCCGGGCTCATGGTCGCTGTGCTCGTGCTCGCCGGGTTCGGCATCTACGGGGTGCTGAAGAAGGGCGGCAAGCAGGGCTGGGCCGAGGAGAAGACGATCATCGTCGAGAAGGAGACCGGGACCCGGTACATCTTCGACCCCACCGACGGTGCCCTGCACCCGGTGCTCAACTACACCAGTGCCCGGCTCATCCTCGACTCCGCGGAAGTGCACGTGGAGCACTTCTCGCACGCCTCGCTCGCCGCAGCCCCGCACGGGACCACCCGGGGAATCCCCGGACTGCCGGACGGCCTCCCCGGTTCCGAGGACCTCGTCGACGGTCCGTGGACGGTGTGCAGCGGTTCCACCGCGGGCCCTACCTCGCTGTCCCTCTCCGTGGGGGCCGCCCGGCCGCCGGATGAGGCCGTACCGGCGGACCGCGCGGTCGTCGTCCGGGTTCCCGACGGCACCCACTACCTGCTGTGGCGGAACACCCGTCTGCGCATGCCGGACGCGAAGTCCGCGATGATCGCCTTCGGCTACACCGACCCGCTGCCGGTCTCGCCGACCTGGATCAACACGGTGCCTCCGGGGCCGGACCTCGAAGTGCCCGCGGTCGCCGGGAGCGGCGGCCCGGCCGCGTACCAGGTGGACGGCCGACAAGTGATCATCGGCCAGCTCTTCGACAGCGACCTCGGTTCCGGTGACGGCCACCGCTACTACCTCGCAACCCAGAGCGGGCTCGTCGCCGTCCCGGAAACGGTGAAGAAGCTCAACGACGTCAGCGATCCGATCAATCAGGCCGGGGCCATCCGGGTCTCCCCGGCGGCGATCAACGAGGCCCCGCTGTCCGACGCCGAACTCGTCGGCGCGGGGTTCCCCGGTGAGGTCCGGGACATCCGGGAACTCCATGTGGACAAACAGGCGCAGGGAGCCATGGCGTTGTGCTCCGGGTACCGGAGCTCGACGGAGAACACGACGTCGACGACGGTCTCGGTGGCTTCGGCCGCCTCGGTGCCGACCGGGGGCGCCGAAGGACGCACCGTGGACGGCGTCCCGGTCCGGGTGTTCATCCCCTCCGGTAAGGCCGCGGTGGTCCGCAACCTGCCGCATGCGGGGCAACCCGGTGAGGCCGCCTACCTGGTGACCGACCAGGGGGCGAAGTACCCGGTGCCCCCGGCGCAAGGGTCGGCCGCGCACGTGCTGGAGATCCTCGGATACGGCGCCGTCCAGCCGGTCCCGGTTCCGGACAGCATCCTCCAGTTGCTGCCTTCCGGTCCGGCCCTGGAGCAGTCCGCGGCCAATGTTGACGTTCCGGTCCGCGGACCTGAGGGGGCACCGACCTGATCCGGGAATCCGAGGATCCGGGGAGGAAACCGGGCGGTGAGACCCGCTAGGGTGCGGGGGGCCGGCCCCGTGGATCGCGTGCCGGTGCTCCGCTCGGGTGGCCGGTCCGCCCGGGTATCCCGGAACGGCGGACAGGGGGAGGCACGTGTCGGACGCGAGCAGCGGCGACCCCCACCCGGCCCCGGAGGGGTCCGGGGGAACGCCACCGGACGGTTCGGGCTCCGAAGCTACCGGAACCCCCAACCCGGTGCCGGGCCACGCGCCCGCGCCGGGCACGCTCCCGACCGCCGACCCCGCGGAGGAGAGCAGCAAACCCGGGTACCGGACCGTCGCCTTTGATGCCGACCTGTTCCGGCAGGCCGCGGCTGCCGCCGGGATGCCGCCCGGCACGATGCCCGGGCCCGAGCCGGAGGCAGGACCCGGATCGACACCGGCCGGACCGGAGCAGGCTGGGCCGGTGCAGGCCGGGCCAGTGCAGGCCGGACCGACGTCGGTCGGACCGGTGCAGGCCGGACCGGTGCAGGCCGGGCC
>JARRQM010000056.1:0-7426 GCA_037381765.1 Kineosporiaceae bacterium | reverse complement strand
CGCCACCTGGCCGGAACTGGACACCTTCCGGGAACTGGCCCGGGACCGCCGGGTGATTCCGGTGGTCCGCCGGTTCGTCGCGGACGGTGAGACCCCGGTCGGGATCTACCGCAAACTTGCCGGCGATCGCCCGGGCACTTTCCTGCTCGAATCCGCCGAGCAGGGCATCTGGTCCCGGTACAGCATCATCGGTGCGGCCAGCCGGGCCACCTTGACCTCCGTCGACGGGCAGGCCCGCTGGTTCGGCACCCCGCCGGCCGGTGTGCCGACCGGCGGGGATCCGATGATCGCGCTGCGCGACACCGCTGCCGCACTGCGCACGCCCCGGCTGCCCGGTCTGCCCCCGTTGACCGGCGGTCTGGTCGGCTTCGTCTCCTGGGATGCGGTGCGCCGCTGGGAGCGGCTGCCGGACGGTACCGTCGACGAACTCGGGGTTCCGGAGCTGTCCCTCAGTCTCGCCTCCGACCTCGCCGTGCTCGACCACGGCGACGCGACCGTGCTGCTCGTCGCGAACGCGATCAACTACGACGGCACTGACGCCCGGGTCGATGAGGCGTGGCGGGACGCGGTGGCCCGACTGGACCGGATGACCGCCGAACTGGCCGCACCGGCGCCGAGTACGGTCGCCGTGCACGATGCGGTGACGTCGGTGCGGGCCGAGGAACGGACCGCCCGGCCCGACTACCTCGCCGCGGTCGAGGCCGGCAAGGTCGCGATCCGGGACGGTGAGGTGTTCCAGGTGGTCCTGGCCCAGCGGTTCGACCTGGACTGCCCGGGCGACGCCTTGGACGTCTACCGGGTGCTCCGGGCGTCCAACCCGTCCCCGTACATGTACCTCTACCGCACCACCGACCAGGACGGTCGCCCGCTGGATGTCGTCGGGTCGAGTCCGGAGGCCCTCGTCAAGGTGAGCGAGGGCCGGGTGATCGCCCACCCGATCGCCGGGACCCGGCCCCGCGGCGGCACCCCGGCCCAGGACGCCGAACTCGCCGACGAACTTCTCGCCGACGACAAGGAGCGTGCCGAGCACCTCATGCTCGTCGACCTCGCCCGCAACGACCTCGGCCGGGTCTGCGTCCCCGGGACGGTGGAGGTCGTCGACTTCATGTCGGTGGAGCGGTACAGCCACGTCATGCACCTGGTGTCGACCGTCGAGGGGGATCTCGCGCCGGGGCGTTCGGCCTATGACGTGCTCCAGGCGACCTTCCCTGCGGGGACGTTGTCCGGAGCGCCGAAACCCCGGGCGATGGAGATCATCGACGCTCTGGAACCGGTGCGTCGCGGTGTCTACGGCGGGGTCGTCGGCTACCTCGATCTCGCCGGGGATATGGACTTCGCGATCGCCATCCGCACCGCCCTGCTCCGGGACGGTGTCGCGCACGTCCAGGCCGGGGCCGGGATCGTTGCCGACTCTGTTCCGGACCGCGAGGATGCGGAGTGCCGGAACAAGGCTGCGGCTGTGCTGCGAGCCGTCGCCGGGGCCGCGACCCTGCGCAGCCCGGGGGAAAACCGTTTCGATCTGACATGAATTCGCGTCGGATAGGGACGCTGCGGAGCGTGGTGTCCTGGTAGGTATCGGGACCGGGAACCGGCTAGCCTCGCGCTGAGGGTCCGGAGGGACCGGGCCCACAATGTCGGGACGGAGCAACGATGTCCGAGTACGGTGCCCCCCCGCCGCCTCCGCCGTACGGTGGCCAGCCGCCTTACGGGGGTCAGCCGCCCTACGGCGGTCAGCCGCCTTACGGTGGCCAGCCGCCCTATGGGGGTCAGCCGCCTTACGGTGGTCAGCCGCCCTACGGCGGACAGCCCCCGATGGCCTACGCCGATATGGGCAAGCGGTTCGCCGCGAAGCTCATCGACATCGTTATCGGCGTGATCATCGGGCTCCCGTTCAACCTGCTCTTCGGGACCACGAAGACGACGTCCGCCGGGGTCGAGTGGAAGACGACCAACGTCATCCCGACCTTGATCGTCGTGGCCGCCTGGGCTGCCTACGAGATCCTTCTCGTCTCGACCAAGGGCGCGACGGTCGGCAAGATGGCGCTCGGGTTGCGGGTGGTGAACGAGGCGGACGGCCAGATACCGAGCACCGGAACCGCTGCCCTGCGCTGGCTGATCCAGTTCGCCGGGTATCTCGTCTGCTGTATCGGCGAGTTCCTGGTCTGGGCGTCGCCGCTGTTCGACAACACCAAGCGGAACCAGGGATGGCACGACAAGGTGGCGAAGACCTTCGTCGTGCAGGCCTGATCGGATCCCGGTCCGGTCCCGCTCCGTGTCCGTCGGCGTGAGGTGGGCACGAAGCGGACGGTGCGCACCGTTACTCTCGGCCGCTGAAGGTTCGGAACGTCCGGGCCGGCGATGCGGGACGGAGCAGCGATGTCCGAGTACGGAACCCCACCCCAGCCGCCGTATGGCGGTGGCCCCCCGCCGGGACCCTATGGTGCCGGTGGGGGCCAGGATCCGTACGGTCAGCCGGGTGGCTACGGTCAGCCGCCCGCACCGTACGGTCAGCCGGGTGGCTACGGCCAGCCGGCCGCACCATACGGTCAGCCGGGTGGCTACGGGCAGCCGCCCGCACCCTACGGCCAGCCTGCCGGATACGGTGCGCCGTACGGCCAGCCGGCCGGACCCGGCGGGTACGGTGCGCCCGGACCGGTGTATGCCGACATGGGGCGGCGACTGGCCGCCCGGTTGATCGACGGCGCGATGTTCTCGATCTTGTGGGTGATCCTGATGCCGGTATTGAGTGCCGGTGCCGTGAACTCGGTGACGGTCGACCCGGTGACCGGGGAGCCCAGCACGAATGCGGGATTCTGGGCCACGTACTGGCTGATCATGATGATCGTCGGGGCGGGCGGACTTGCCTACGAGGTTGGGCTCATCGCGTTGAAGGGGCAGACCGTCGGCAAGATGGTGATGAGGATCAAGGTGGTCCGGGAAATGGACGGGCAGGCTCCCGGCTGGGGCCCAGCTGTGCTGCGCTACCTGATTCCCGCGGCCGGTTCGATGCTCTGCGGGATCGGCGCGTGGGTGGTGTACCTGTCGCCGTTCTTCGACGACACCAAGCGCAACCAGGGGTGGCACGACAAGGTGGCGAAGACCCTCGTCGTACCGGCCTGATCGTTTCCGGGGTGCGTTCCCCGGTTCCGGAGCCCGGTCCCCGTCCCGGTCCGGGGCGGGGCGGGGCGGGGTATCAGCGTCCCTGTCCGGGATCGGGGCGTTCCCGCGGAACGTCCCGGCGGGAGGCCGGGAGCCGGCCCCGGTGACACCATGGACATCATCGACCGGCGACACCATCCCGGCGACACCATCGAGGAGTCATCATCTGTAGCGATGACCTGTGCCTGGGGCACGTTCCGCCGGGGGGAACCCACCCCCCGGCGGAGGGCGCCCACCCCGTGCCACGTCCCGCCCTGTGGCAGCCCGTGCTCGCCGCCGCCACCGTGCTCGCCGCTACCGGGTACGTCGCCGCGGTGGACCCGAGCGAACCCGGGCACTTTCCGGCCTGCCCGTTCTACGCCGTGTCCGGGTACTACTGCCCCGGCTGCGGGTCGTTGCGGGCCGTGCACGCGCTGACCCAGGGGGACCCGTCCGCCGCCCTGCACGACAACCTGCTGACGGTGCTCGCGATCCCGGTCGCCATCGGGGCCTGGATGGTGTGGTTCCGTCGGGTCCGCGCCCGGCGCCCGGGACAGTTCGTCCTCGCCCCGTGGCTGCTGTGGGCCGGGCTCGGGGTCATGGTCGTCTTCACGGTGGTGCGCAACCTGCCAGGTTTCGCCTGGCTCGCCCCGCAATGACCGGGACGGACCGGGGACCCGGGGCTCCGGAACACCACCGTTGTGTCACGGTCCGTACGTGGCGGGTGGCTGAGATGGCACCCCGGGTCGGGTGTGACTTCAACGCTCGGTACCATCGTGGAGTTCCGACAGCCGGCGACAGGGGGCACCTGTGACCGTCCTGGACGACATTCTTGCGGGGGTCCGCGAGGACCTCGTCGACCGCCAGGCCACCACGAGTCTCGAACAGCTGCAGGCCCTCGCCGCGCAGCGACCTTCGGCCCTCGCGGCCGAGGCCGTCCTGCGGGACAGCGACGCCGTGCAGGTGATCGCGGAGGTCAAACGCAGCAGTCCGAGTAAGGGCGCGCTCGCCGCGATCGCCGACCCGGCCGCATTGGCCCGCGACTACGAGGCCGGTGGGGCCAGTGTGATCAGCGTGCTCACCGAGCGCCGCCGGTTCGGGGGCAGCCTCGGTGACCTCGCGGCCGTGCGCGCCGCGGTGGACGTCCCGGTGCTCCGCAAGGACTTCATCACGACGAGCTACCAGGTGTGGGAGGCCCGGGCACACGGCGCCGACATGGTCCTGCTCATCGTCGCGGCCTTGGAGCAGACCGCTCTGATCTCCTTGGTGGAGCGGGTGCACTCGTTGGGGATGGCGGCCCTCGTCGAGGTGCACGACGCCGAGGAACTCCTCCGGGCCCTCGACGCCGGGGCCCGGATCGTCGGGGTGAACTGCCGTGACCTGCGTACCCTTGAGGTTGATCGATCCACTTTCGCCGAGGTCGCCCCGCTGATCCCGGCCGGGGTGCTCCGGGTTGCCGAGTCCGGTGTGCGCGGGCCGCACGATGTGCTCGGATTCGCCCGGTCCGGTGCTGATGCGGTACTCGTCGGGGAGAGTCTGGTGACCGGGCGCGAACCGAGGGCGGCGGTCGCCGACCTCGTCGCCGCCGGGGCCCATCCGGCGGTGCGGGCGGCCCGGTCATGACCGCATCCGTGCGGGAGCACGCCGGGGAAGCAGCGGACGGTCCGGCAGCGGGCGGACCCTACTTCGGGGAGTTCGGCGGGCGGTTCGTGCCCGAGGCGCTGATCGCCGCCCTCGACGAGTTGGCGACCGCCTACCGGGCCGCCGTGGCCGATCCCGCCTTCACCGCGGAACTGGACCGCCTGCACGCGACCTACTCGGGGCGGCCGAGCATCCTCACCGAGGCCCCGCGGTTCGCCGAGCACGCCGGCGGCGCCCGGATCCTGCTCAAACGTGAGGACCTCAACCACACCGGCTCACACAAGATCAACAACGTTCTCGGGCAGGCCCTCCTCACCGTGCGGATGGGCAAACGCCGGGTGATCGCCGAGACCGGTGCCGGTCAGCACGGGGTGGCGACGGCGACCGCGGCGGCCCTGCTCGGTCTCGACTGCGTCGTCTACATGGGCGAGGAGGACACCCGCCGGCAGGCCCTCAACGTCGCCCGGATGCGGCTGCTCGGTGCCGAGGTGGTTCCGGTCACGGCCGGGTCGCGGACCCTCAAGGACGCGATGAACGAGGCGATGCGCGACTGGGTGACCAATGTCGCCGACACCCACTACCTGATCGGGACCGTCGCCGGGCCGCATCCCTTCCCCGCGATGGTCCGCGACTTCCAGCGGGTGATCGGGGTCGAGGCCCGCCGTCAGGTGCTGGACACTGCCGGGCGGCTGCCCGACGCGATCTGCGCCTGTGTCGGCGGCGGCTCGAACGCGATCGGCATCTTCCACCCCTTCCTCGACGATCCGGACGTTGCCCTGTACGGCTTCGAGGCCGGCGGGGACGGGGTGTCGACCGGCCGGCACGCCGCCTCGCTCACCGGCGGGGGACCGGGCGTGCTGCACGGCAGCCGCACCTTCATCCTCCAGGACGAGGACGGGCAGACCGTGTCGAGCCACTCGATCTCCGCGGGGCTGGACTATCCGGGGGTCGGTCCAGAACATTCCTGGTTGCACAGCACGGGCCGGGCCCGTTACCGCCCGATCACCGATACTGAGGCGATGGACGCCTTCCGGCTGCTGTGCCGCACCGAGGGGATCATCCCGGCGATCGAGAGCGCCCATGCGCTCGCCGGGGCCCTGCAGGTGGGGCAGGAACTCGGGCCCGGCGGGCTGATCCTGGTCAACCTGTCCGGGCGCGGGGACAAGGATGTCGACACCGCGGCCCGCTGGTTCGGGCTGACCGACCTGGCCCGGGACGAGGAGGCGGGGCGATGAGCGTCGCCGCGACCCTGGCCCGGACCCGGGAGGCGGGCCGGGCCGCCCTCATCGGCTACCTCCCGGTCGGCTACCCCGATCCGGACACCTCGCTCGCCGCCGTCCGGGCTCTCGTCGAGGGCGGGGTCGACATCGTCGAACTCGGACTGCCGTACTCGGATCCGTTGATGGACGGCCCGGTGATCCAGCATGCGGTGGAGGAGTCGCTGCGGGCCGGGACGCGGACCCGGGACGTGTTCCCCGCCGTGACTGCGGTGGTCGGGGCCGGGGCGCCGGCGCTGGTGATGACCTACTGGAATCTCGTCGACCGGTACGGGGTGGAGCCGTTCGCCGCGGATCTCGCCCGGGCCGGTGGCTCCGGCCTGATCACCCCCGACCTCATCCCCGATGAGGCGGCGGACTGGCTCGTCGCCGCCGACAAACACGACCTCGACCGGGTCTTCCGGGTTGCGCCGAGTTCCACCGACGCCCGGCTGGCGCGTACCTCCGGGTCCTGCCGCGGATTCGTCTCCGCGGCCTCGACGATGGGTGTCACCGGGACCCGGGACCGGGTCGGGGAGGGTGCCCGGGAACTGGTCGAGCGCACCCGCGCGGTAACCGGGTTGCCGGTCTGCGTCGGGCTCGGGGTGTCGAACGCCGAGCAGGCCGCCGAGGTCGCCGCCTTCGCCGACGGGGTGATCGTGGGTTCGGCCTTCGTCCGGGCACTCGGGTCCGCCCCCGGTGCGGCCGGGGTGGATGCGGTACGTGCCGTCGCCGTCGACCTGGCCGCGGGAGTACGCCGGTGACGGCGGCCCTCGCCGCACTGCCCAGCCCGACCGTCGCGGTCTGGTACCTCGGTCCGTTCCCGTTGCGGGCCTATGCGCTGTGCATCATGGCCGGGATCGCCGTCGCGGTCTGGCTCGGCGACCGGCGGTGGCAGGCTCGTGGCGGGGCACCCGGTGAGGTCCTCGACATCGCCGCCTGGGCGGTGCCCTTCGGCATCCTCGGTGGGCGGCTGTACCACGTGGCGACCAGCTGGGAACCGTACTTCGGTCCGGACGGGAACCCGATCGAGGCCCTCTATCTGTGGCGGGGCGGGCTCGGCATCTGGGGGGCGATCGCCCTCGGCGGGGTGGGGGCCTGGATCGGCGCGCGGCGCCGCGGCATCCGGTTGCCCCCGTTCGCCGATGCCATCGCCCCGGGGATCATCCTCGCCCAGGCTCTCGGCCGGTGGGGGAACTGGTTCAACAACGAGCTGTACGGGGGGCCCACCACCCGCCCGTGGGGTCTCACCGTGCACGAGTGGGACACCTCCGCCGGGCGGGCGGTGACCGATACCGCCGGGAACCCCGTCGTGCTCGGTACCTACCAGCCGACCTTCCTCTACGAATCGGTGTGGAACGTCGGGGTCGCCGCGCTGCTGTTCTGGGTGG
>JARRQM010000055.1:0-7437 GCA_037381765.1 Kineosporiaceae bacterium | reverse complement strand
ACCGAACACACCGGCCAGCCCACCGTCGTCCTCGCCAAGACGATCAAGGGGTGGGCGCTCGGGCCGCACTTCGCCGGCCGGAACGCCACCCACCAGATGAAGAAACTCACCCTGGACGACCTCAAACTGCTGCGCGACCGGCTGCGGATCCCGATCTCCGACGCCCAGTTGGAGGCCGACCCGTATCTGCCGCCGTACTACCGACCGGCCGCCGACGATGAGGCCCTCGCCTACATGCGCGCGCACCGGGACCGGCTCGGCGGGTCACTGCCCCGGCGGCGGCCGGCCGCACCCTCGCTCAAACTGCCCGACGCCCGGTCCTACGACGTGGTCAAGCGGGGATCCGGGAAGCAGCCGGTGGCCACGACGATGGCGTTCGTCCGGCTACTCAAGGACCTCATGCGGGACAAGGAGTTCGGCCCGCGGATCGTGCCGATCATCCCCGACGAGGCCCGCACGTTCGGGATGGATTCCTTCTTCCCGACGGCGAAGATCTACAACCCGCACGGGCAGACCTACACCGCGGTCGACCGGGAACTCATGCTCACCTACACCGAGTCGACCTCGGGGCAGATCCTGCACACCGGGATCAACGAGGCCGGGGCGACCTCGGCGTTCACCGCGGTCGGCACCTCCTACGCCGCACACGGTGAAGCCATGGTGCCGATCTACATCTTCTACTCGATGTTCGGGTTCCAGCGCACCGGCGACGGGATCTGGGCGGCCGCCGACCAGATGGCCCGGGGTTTCCTGGTGGGCGCGACCGCCGGACGGACCACCCTCACCGGGGAGGGCCTGCAGCACAACGACGGGCATTCCCCGTTGCTGGCCTCGACGAACCCCGCCGTGGTGAGTTACGACCCGGCCTACGGGTACGAGATCGGGCATATCGTCGCGGACGGGCTGCGCCGGATGTTCGGCGAACCCGGCGAGAACGTCATCTACTACCTGACCGTGTACAACGAGCCGATCCCGCAGCCGGCCGAACCGGACGGACTTGACGTCGAGGGCGTCCTGCGCGGGATGTACCTGCTCGCCCCACACGGGACGGCGGAGGACGAGAAACGTCCTCGGGCACAGATCTTGGCCTCCGGGGTGGCGGTGCCCTGGGCCTTGGAAGCCCAGCAGCTGCTCCGCGAGGACTGTGGGGTGGCCGCCGACGTGTGGAGTGTGACGAGCTGGTCCCAGCTCCGCCGGGACGGCCTGGACTGCGACGAGGCCGCTTTCCGGCACCCGGAGGAGCCCGCAGCCACCCCGTACGTCACCCAGCGGCTCGGTGACGCCCCGGGCCCGGTGGTCGCGGTGAGCGACTACCTGCGGGCGGTCCCGGACCAGATCCGCCCGTGGGTGCCACAGGACTTCGCCTCACTGGGCACCGACGGGTTCGGGTTCTCCGACACCCGCGCGGCCGCCCGGCGGCACTTCGC
Source organism: Kineosporiaceae bacterium (assembly GCA_037381765.1). Classification (GTDB taxonomy): domain Bacteria; phylum Actinomycetota; class Actinomycetes; order Actinomycetales; family Kineosporiaceae; genus JARRQM01. The sequence continues at coordinate 6,010 of JARRQM010000055.1, read as the reverse complement.
CGTGGACGGCCCGTCGATCGCCACCCGGGTGCTCCAGCTGCTCGGCCGGCGCGGCGAGGTGGATCCGCAGCTCGGGGTGCAGGCGGTGCAGCGGTACCGGCTGCTCGACGTGACCGCGGGCACGACCGGCAGTACCGGCGGGGACGCCTGACCGGCCGCGACGACCGGACCGGCCGCGGCAGGGCGTAGCGAAAGGTCCGGCCGCAACGGCTTCGGCCGCGGCCGGGCGCGGTTCAGCGGCGGCGGAAAACCCGGCGCAGCCCCGTCACTGTCGTCGCCTCCTCGGCATCGCGGAGGTCGACGACCGGGATCCCGCCGCTGCGCAGCTGCTCCAGTTCGGTGACCCGGTGTTCGAGATCCCGGCGTTGCCGGGGCATCCGGGCGACGTCCGGGTGGTCGAGGAGGATCTCCAGGTGCCGGCGGGCGTCGGCGGACCGGCCCGCGTCCACGGCGGCCTCGACGACCTGGCGTCCGGCCTCGACGACATGCTCGCGCGGGCGCCAGTGCCCGACGCCGAGCCCGAGGGCCTCATCGGGCAGGCCGGCCTCCCGGAGCATCTGCACGCCGGTGGCCAAGGCCTGCCCGCTGGGGTCGCGTTCGGCAGCGGTGGACAACCGGCGCAGGGCCACGTCCCGGTCGTCGTGCACCGACAGCCGGGCGATCTCGATGAGCGGGAACCAGGCCCGCCCGGAATGGGAGAGTTCTTCGGCGAGCGCCCAGACCGCGTCGTCGGCGGCACGCTGCGGATCACCCTCGGCGTGTGTCTCCCCGGCGTTGCGGCGGACGATGTCGGCGAGCCGGACGAAGGCGGGGACATCGTTCGGGTCCTCGCGGAGGACTCCCCGCAGGCGGCCCTCCTCCTCCGCGTCAACCGGTGCCGTCGCCGCGGCCGCACTTGCGGACGACGGTTCCGCTATGCGGGCCGAGACCTTGCGGAGGAGCTTGTCCAGCGTTCCCATATCATCCCTCCCGGCCGGTCCGGGGGAGCGTTGTCGCTGGGATCCTGCCCCGTTCCGTACCCTGCCCCGCCAATGACCCTAGCCGGACCGGCCACCCCCCGCGAGGGTCACCCGGCCGAATCACCTGGTTCGGCGCACCGGCCCGACGCGTCCCGCACGATCCTTGAACCCGAGCCCGGGACGCTGTGGAGTTGCAGCATGACACCACGTCAAGAGCCTTCCGAGCGGGACCGATCCGCCGAACGGGCCCCCCGCCTGTCCCGAACGGCCTACGAGAAGGAGCTGCGCAGGCTCCAGGGCGAGCTCGTGGCCGTCCAGGAGTGGGTGAAGGCCACCCGGCAACGGATCGTCGTCATCTTCGAAGGCCGTGACGCCGCGGGGAAGGGCAGCACCATCAAACGGGTGACGGAATTCCTCAACCCGCGGGTCGCCCGGATCGTCGCCCTACCGGTGCCGACCGAACGGGAACGCACCCAGTGGTACTTCCAGCGCTACATCCAGCATCTGCCCGCCGCCGGGCAAATCGTCCTGTTCGACCGTTCCTGGTACAACCGGGCCGGGGTGGAACGGGTGATGGGCTTCTGCACCGCCGAGGAGCACCGGCGGTTCCTACGCCAGTGCCCGGCCTTCGAACGGATGCTCGTCGAGGACGGGGTACTGCTGCGCAAGTACTGGTTCTCGGTGAGCGACGAGGAACAGGAACGTCGTTTCCGCTCCCGTCTGGAAGACCCGCTGCGGCAGTGGAAGTTCTCCCCCAACGACCTGCAGACCCGGGAGAAATGGGTGGAGTTCTCCAAGGCGAAGGACGAGATGTTCGTGCACACCGACATCCCCGAAGCCCCCTGGTATGTCGTCGAGGCGGAGATCAAACGGCACGCGCGGCTGAACATGATCGCCCACCTGCTCTCGACCCTGCCCTACGAACATGTCGAGATGCCGCCCATCACGTTGACCCCACGCCCGCCGGAGCAGGACTACGAACGCCCGCCGCGGGAGCTGTTCCACCAGGTACCCGACCACGCCGCGGAGCTTCTCGCCGCCCCGACCGGCCGGAAGAAACAGCGCTGAGGAACGGGCCCGGGCAGGTTCCCGGATGCGTTACCGGGCGTTGCCGGACCGCTGCGCCGAGCCGTTCGACGCCCCCGCACCGGAGGACATCCCACCCTTTCCGGATCCGGTTCCGGAAGATCCCGCAGCCGACTGGTTCCGCCCCGCCCCTCCCGTCGCCCCGGAGGACCGGTCCGCCGACGACGGCTTCCCCCTGGTGGACGGCTTCCCCGCCGACGACGGCTTCCCGGCCGAAGACGGCTTCCCCGCCGACGAGGGTTTCCCCTTCGACGACGGCTTCCCGGCCGACGACGGCTTCCCCGTGGTGGACGGCCTCCCCGCCGACGACGGCTTCCCGGCCGAAGACGGCTTCCCCGCCGACGGCGGCTTCCCCTTCGACGACGGCTTCCCGGCCGAAGACGGCTTCCCCGTGGTGGACGGCCTCCCCGCCGATGAGGGTTTCCCGGTGGCGAAGGGGTCCCCGGTCGGGGTCGCCGCTGGTGTCCCGGTGCCGGTCGGCCCCGCAGTACTCGTCGAATCCGTCGGTGTCGCGGTCGACGTCCCCGCCCCCGCCGCGTCCGCGGTCCCTTCCGTGGCCGCCGCCTGCCCGGTGGCGGAACTCGTCGCGACCGGGGTGGACCCGCCGTGGCCGCTCGCCACCAGAGGCAGGGTCACCGGACCGGCGACGACGAGGGCGGCCCCGGTGACCCCGGCGGCCACCCCGGGCGCGAAGGAGGCGGGGACCGTGGCCAGCTGGGCTCCCGCCTGCGACAGCTGCCCGAGGAAGGGCAGGTGGAGCAGGAAGGACATCGGGCCGAGACTCCACAGCAGCCGGGGCAGCGAAATCGACAGGAAGGCGCGCACGATCGTCGGGTCGAAATGCGTTCCGGCGCAGCGGGCCAGTTCCTCCCGGGCGGCCCGGGTCGCCATCGGCTTCTTGTACGAGCGTGACGCGGTCATCACCTCGTAGGCGTCGACGACGGCGACGATCCGCCCGGACAGGCTGATCTGCGTCCCGGACAGCCCCCGCGGGTACCCGCTGCCGTCGTACTTCTCGTGATGCTCGGCGACGGCCCCACCCCACTCCCCCAGCCAGGGCAGGATCGGCTTGCACACCGCCGCACCCATCTCCGGATGCCGTCGCATCGCCGCCCACTCGGTGTCGTCCAGCGCCGCCGGTTTGTTCAGCAGTTTCTCGCTGATCCACAACTTGCCGATGTCGTGCAGCAGGGCGGCCCAGCGGAGCCGGTCGCGGGCGTCCGGGTCGAGGTGCAGCTGCTGACTGAGCATCTCCGAGAGAACGAGCACCCGCTCGCTGTGTCCCCGGGTCCGGCGATCATGCATCTGCAGCGCGGTGACCAGGGACAGGGCGTGCCGGGCGTCCCGGAACCCGTGCGGCCCGGTCCGCACCGCCTCCTCCAGCACCCGGGAGGACCCGGACATCCGGGCCACGGCGAACCGGGACGGTGCCTGGTCGGGGAACAGCAGCCCGACCCGGAGCAGAGCCGCGAGCGGGATCAGTCGCCGGCCGAGGAGCGCGGCGAGGCCGCCGACCAGTACCGCCGCCACGCAGGAGGCGGTGACCCGGGCCGTCGCCCCCATCCCGGACACCGGGGGGAGCACCCGGATGAGCAGTCCGGCGACGGCACCGGCCGCGGGAGGACCGGCGACGCCGACCATCCCGACGAGTAGGGCCCATCCTGGCCGGGCCCGCCACCGTTGTGTCTGCATGTATCACCGTCCCCGGCCGGGTCTGCCCACCCCGTCGACCGGACCGTACCGACGCTGAAGGGCCCGCATGGGTGATCCGCGGACCCGCCCGGAAACCGCCGGTACGGTTTGTCCGTTCCGCACAAAGACGCACCGCTGCGGGGTGCCCCCGTCGGGGCCCGGAACAAGCTCTATGCTGCCGCGGTGAGCGCCCCGCCGTCCGAGGCGACCCTACAGAACCTGCGCCGCAACACCGGGGCGCTGTCCACGGTCGCCCTGCAACGGATGGACCGGCAACTGTCCTGGTACCGGGCGTTGGCCCCGGAGAACCGGTCCTGGGTCGGGCTCGTCGCCCAGGCCGGGATCGCCGCCTTCGTCGCCTGGTACGCCGACCCCGGGGCGGAGTTCACCATCACCACCGACGTGTTCGGCACCGCACCCCGGGAGCTCACCCGGGCGGTGTCGCTGCAGCAGACCCTCGAACTGTTGCGCACCGTCGTCGACGTCGTGGAGAACGAGGTCGGTGAGCTCGCCGCCGCAGGGGCCGAACAGCAGCTACGGGAATCCGTGCTGCGCTACTCCCGGGAGGTGGCCTTCTCCGCGGCCCAGGTGTATGCCCGGGCCGCGGAGGAACGCGGCGCCTGGGACGCCCGGCTGGAGGCCTTCGTCGTCGACGCGCTGGTCCGCGGGGAGGCCGACGACGCCCTGCGGTCCCGGGCCGCCGCCCTCGGCTGGACCGCCTCCGACCGGGTCGCCGTCGTCGCCGGCACCACCCCGCCGGGTCAGACCGAGGACGTCGTCGAGGAACTCCGGCGGGCCGCCCGCGGACTCGGCACCGACACCCTCATCGGGGTGCAGGGCGACCGCATCGTCCTGGTGCTCGGCCGCACCGAGGAGCCCCTGGCCGCAGCCGACGAACTCACCACCCGGTTCGGCCCCGGGCCGGTGGTCCTCGGCCCGGAAGTACCTGACCTCACCGAGGCCGGCCGGTCCGCCCGGGCCGCCCTGGCCGGGCTCGTCGCGGTCCGGGCCTGGCCCGCCGCACCCCGCCCGGTCGCCGCCGACGACCTCCTCCCGGAGCGGCTGCTCAGCGGGGACGTCACGGCCCGCCGGGCGCTGGTCGACCGGGTCTACCGGCCGCTGTCCGGCGCCGACCCCAGCCTGCTCGAAACGGCGGAGACGTACCTGCAGCTCGGCCGTTCCGTCGAGGGCTGCGCCCGGGCCCTGTTCGTCCACCCGAACACCGTGCGGTACCGGCTGCGGCGGGTGGCCGACCTCACCGGGTGGGATCCGACCGCGGCCCGCGAGGGATTCGTCCTGCACCTGGCGATCAGTGCCGGTCGACTCGCCGACCCGGGACCGCCCCGTTGACCCGGGACCCGCGCGCAGACACCGGGCCTGGCCGGCAGGCTCTTGTAGGATCCGCACAAAGAGCGGGCCGCAGCTTCGTCGACCGCTCCGCAGCTGCGCGAGCCGGACAGAGGGGAACCTGAACGGGTGCTTGCCGTTGTATGTCCAGGACAGGGATCGCAGACGCCGGGGTTCCTGAAGCCCTGGCTGGAGTTGCCCGCTGTCGCCGACCAACTCACCTGGTTGTCCGCGGTCACCGGAATCGACCTCATCATGCACGGGACGACCTCCGATGAGGAGACCATCCGGGACACCGCGGTCGCCCAGCCACTGATCGTCGCCGCCGGGCTCGCCGGGTACGCGGCCCTCGCCGAGGGAACCGATCCGCCCCTGCTGCCCGGTGCCGTCGCCGGGCACTCCGTCGGAGAACTCACCGCAGCTGTCCTGTCCGGGGTGCTCACCGCCGAACAGGCCCTGGTCTTCGTCCGGGAACGCGGGCGCGGGATGGCCGAGGCGAGCGCGACGGCCCCGACCGGGATGAGTGCCGTCCTCGGCGGTGACCCCGGGGAGGTCGCCACCGCCCTCAAGGAGCACGAACTCGTCGCGGCGAACATGAACGCCGCCGGGCAGGTCGTCGCCGCCGGCACGCTCGACCGGCTCGCCGCACTGGCCGCGCAGCCGCCGGCCCGGGCCCGGGTGGTCCCGCTCAAGGTGGCCGGCGCCTTCCACACCGTGCACATGGCTCCGGCCGTCGACATGCTCGCCGGGTACGCCCGGGCGATCGATACCGGACAGCCCCGCCTGCCGTGGCTGTCCAACGCCGACGGCCGCCCGGTCGCCTCCGGCCCACAAGCCCTGGACTCCCTCGTGGTCCAGGTGAGTAACCCGGTCCGGTGGGATCTGTGCATGCAGTCGCTGTCCGAACTCGGGGTCACCGCGGTGCT
>JARRQM010000054.1:0-7890 GCA_037381765.1 Kineosporiaceae bacterium | reverse complement strand
CTTAGGGTTCGTATCGATCACCCGGACCGCCTTCACCTTCGGGTCGTCCCGTGTCGTCACCTGCCCCAATTTGAGCCCGGCAACCTCAAGCGCTGTCTGGGCGTCGTCCTGGGACTTCCCGCTGAGATCGGGAACGGCGACGGAATCGGAACCGGACGAGACATAGAGGGTGACCGTGGACCCCTTGTCGACCTGGGTGTTGGCCGCCGGATCCTGGCGAATCACATTGCCCTTCGGCACCGTGTTGCTCGGCTCCTCGGTCACCGTCGACTGCAGTCCCAGACCGGACAGGGTCTCCGTGGCCTTCGCCTGCTCCATCCCGGTGACGTTCCGTACGGTCACCAGTTGCGCGTCGCCGCTCCCGGTGAGCTTCCACACCCCGAAGGCGATGAGGCCGAACACGTTCCGGTCCGGCCCGCCGGGCAGGACGGACGGGCCGGAGTCGCCGTACCTGCCGGCATCGACCGGGGCCATGGCCCGGGTTCCCGGGCCCGCTGCCGCACCGAGGTACTCGGTCTCCGCCCCGGCCGCACCCGCGGACCGGGGACTGTACGCGGACACCCGGCGGCCGTTCCGGGCCGCCTCGATATCGGTGCGGAACTCGTCGGCGCTCTGGTAGCGGTGCTCCCGGTCCTTGGCGAGGGAGTGCATCACCACCTGGTCGACGCTGTCCGGGACCATCGGGTTGAACGTGCTCGGCGGGTTCGGGTTCTCCCGCACATGCTGGTAGGCGACCGCGACCGCGGAGTCGGCGACGAACGGCGGGCGGCCGGTGATCAGTTCGAACAGGAGGCAGCCGGCCGAGTACAGGTCGCTGCGGGCGTCCACGGTCTCCCCCCGGGCCTGTTCCGGGGACAGGTACTGGGCCGTGCCGATGACCGCCTGGGTCTGCGTCATGGTCGTCGAAGCGTCGGCCATCGCCCGGGCGATGCCGAAGTCCATCACCTTGACCTCGCCGCGCGGGCCGATCATCACATTCGCCGGCTTGATGTCACGGTGCACGATGCCGGAGCGGTGGCTGTACTCCAGCGCGGACAGCACCCCGGCGGTGACGTCGAGGGCATACCCGACGTCGAGGGGGTTGCCGTCGACGAGGAAGTCGCGCAGGGTCTTGCCCTCGACGTACTCCATGACGATGTACGGCAGGGCGACGATCCCGCCGTGGCCGTCGACGAGCTGTTCCTCACCGGTGTCGTACACGGCGACGATCGCCGGGTGGTTCAGCCCCGCGGCGGACTGGGCCTCCCGGCGGAACCGGGCCTGGAACGTGGGGTCCCGGGCCAGGTCGATACGGAGCAGTTTGATCGCGACGGTGCGGCCGAGCCGGGTGTCACGCCCGAGGTGGACCTCGGCCATCCCGCCGCGTCCGAGGAGGTCACCGACCTCGTAGCGGTTGCCCAGCACGCGGGGGCTCTCGTTCACCAGTTCCATCCCTGTGTCATCCGTACCGTGTGGTCGTGTCGGGTGGTCATCTCAGGTGGTCGTGTCGCGTTGGTGCGTCCGGGGTGCGGTTCCGTTCAGCTGCGCTTCCGTTGGTCACGGGCTTGATGATGTCGGCGGGTCCGGGCTGGTCGGGTCCGGGCTGGTCGGGTCCGAGGTGGGCGGTTCCGTCGTCGGCGGTTCCGAGGTGGGCGGTTCCGTCGTCGGCGCCTCGGTCGTCGTCCAGGTCGTCGTCGGCGGTGGAGGTGGACGGTAGGTCGTCGACGGGGGCGCTGTCGAGGTCGTCGTCGGACCGGGAACGATCACCGGGGTCTGCGGGGTGGTCACTGACGTCGTCGGCACCGTGGGAGTGACCCGGGGGGTGGACCGTTGCGAGGCGTGCACCAGCGCCCCGATCGTGCCGATCAGGGCGATCAGCAGGAAGGCCGCGATGAGTGGCAGGGCCAGCTTCCGCCGCGGGCCGGGGATCCCCTGGGCCGGGGTCGTCCCGGCCCGGGACTCGGGATCCCGGGCCACGGCCGGGACCGGGGTCGACCCGGGTGTCCGGGGGGCGGCCACCAGCGGCGCGGTGTGCGGCCCGGTTTCCGGTGTCGAGTCCCCGCCCGGATCCTCGCCGAGGACGATCTCCTCCGCCGGCGGCAGTCCGGCGAGCAGCCGGTACCGGGCGCTCTCCAGGGCCGTGGCGAAGGCGTTCGCGGTGTGGAAGCGCAGCTCCGGGTCCTTCTCCATGGCGAGTTCGACGACCCGGCGGACCTCGATCGCCAGCGTGTCCGGCAACGGCGGGGGCGGTTCGGCCAGATGTGCGGTGGCGACGGCGACCTGGTTATCGCCCTCGAACGGACGACGTCCGGCCAGGCACTCGTAGGCGACGACGCCGAGGGCGTACACGTCGGACAGCGGGGTGGCGGTGTGCCCGCGGGCCAGCTCCGGGGCCAGGTAGTGCGCGGTCCCCATGACCTGGCCGGTCGCCGTCAACGGTTCGTGGTCCTGCGGCCGGGCGATCCCGAAGTCGGTCACCTTGACCCGCCGGTCCGGGGTGACCATGAGGTTCGCCGGTTTCACATCCCGGTGCACCACTCCGCGCAGGTGCGCGGCGTGCAGCGCCCGCGCGGTCTGCGCGACGAGGTCGAGGGTGTGGTCGACATCCAGTGGGGCGTCCCGGGACAGCGCCGAGGACAGGGCCTCCCCCGGGACGAGTTCCATCACCAGGTAGGCGGTGTCCTCGACGTCCGGCCCCGGGCCGGCCCCGTTCTCGTCCTGGCTGATCGGCGGGGCCAGCGGGCTCTCCCCGTAGTCGTACACCGCGGCGATCCCCGGATGTGACAGTCCCCCGGCGGTGCGCGCCTCCTCGCGGAAGCGGCGCCGGAAGGCGTTGTCCCCGGCCAGGTCCGGGCGGAGAATTTTGACCGCCACGGCCCGCCCGAGGACCTCGTCGACGCCTTGCCACACCTCACCCATCCCGCCGAAGGCGAGACGTTCGGTGAGCCGGTAGCGGCCGCCGAGTCGGGATCCGGGACGGGGACTGCTCACGTGCGCAACACCGCCTGCATAACCGCCTTGGCGATGGGGGCCGCCACGGCACCGCCGGAAGCCCTGGTGCCGAGCCGCCCGCCGTCCTCGACGACGACGGCGATGGCGATCTGCGGGTCGTCGGCCGGGGCGAAGGCGGTGAACCAGGCGTGCGGGGGATCGCCCTCCCCCTGCTGGGCGGTCCCGGTCTTCCCTGCCACGCTCACCCCGGAGATCTGCGCCTTCTTCCCGGTACCGTTCTCGACGACCCCGACCATCATCGCGGTGAGGGCCGCCGCGGCGTCCTCGGACAGTGGTTCGGACAGTTTCTGCGGTTTCTCCCGGTGGATCACGTCCAGGTTCGCGCCGTTGATCGTGTCCACGAGATTCGGTTTCATCAGGGTGCCGCCGTTGGCGATGGCCGCGGCGATCATGGCGACCTGCAGAGGCGTCACCCGGACATCGAACTGACCGATAGCCGATTGCGCGAGCTGTGCCTGCGAGGGATCGACCGGGAAACTGCTCGGGGTCACCTGCAGCGGGATCTCCAGGGCGTGGTCGAAACCGAAGTCCTCGGCCTGGGACAGGACGGCCTCGGTGCCGAGGGTCATCCCGAGGGCGCCGAACGCCGTGTTGCAGGAAATCCTGAGGGCGTCGGCGAGACTCACCTTCCCGGTCCTGGAGCAGGCCCCGGAGAAGTCGTTCGGCAGGGTCGTCGTCGACTCCGGGAGTTTCAGTTTGGCTGGGCCAGGCAGTTGGGACTCCGCCGTGTACTCGCCGCTGGACAGTGCCGCGGCGGCGGTGACCAGCTTGAACACCGAGCCGGGAGGGTACAGCCGGCTTGCGATGGCCCGGTTCTCCAGCGGGCGTTCGGCATCGGCGGTCAACGTCTCCCAGGCGGCGGCCACCTTGGCCCGGTCGTGGGAGGCGAGCAGGTTCGGGTCGTAGGACGGTTTGCTCACCATCGCGAGGATCTTGCCGCTCTTCGGCTCGATGGCGACGACAGCACCGCGCTGGTCGCCGAGCGCATCCCAGGCGGCCTTCTGCGCCTTCGCCGAAATGGTCAGCGAGACCGAGGCGCCCTGCGGTTGCCGTCCGGTGAACAGGTCCGCGAGCCGGCGGTAGAACAGCTGGTCCGCGGTGCCGGACAGGTAGGAGTCGGCAGCCCCCTCCATCGCGCTCGCCCCGTACACCAGCGAGTAGTAGCCGGTCACCGCGGCGTACTCGGGGCCGCGCCGGTAGCGCCGCTGGTAGCCGTAGTCGTCGTCGACCTTCACCGAATCGACGACGGGTTGCCCGCCGACCAGGATCGGACCGCGCTCCCGGCCGTACTCCTTCTCCAGGGCACGGGAGTTACCCGGACGTGAGTTGAGGTTGTCCGCCTGGACGAACTGGATGTACGTCGTGCTGGCGAGGAGCATGCTGAACAGCATCGCGACGACGACGCCGAGGCGGCGCAGCGGGGCGTTCACGCGGCCACCTCCTCGGGCCGGGACGCCTTGGCCACCGGGTCCGGTTCCGGGGCCGGTTTCCGGGCCGAGTCGGAGATCCGCAGCAGCAGGCCGACGATCACCCAGTTGGACACCAGCGAAGACCCCCCGTAGGCAAGGAACGGCAGGGTCAGTCCGGTGAGCGGGATGACCCGGGTGACGCCGCCGACGACGACGAAAACCTGCAATGCCAGTGAGAACGACACGCCACCGACGAGGAGTTTGCCGAACCCGTCGCGGACCCCGATGGCGGTGCGCAGACCCCGCTCGATGAGCAGGATGTAGAGCACGAGCACGGCGAACAACCCGGTGAGCCCGAGTTCCTCACCGAGTGAGGCGTAGACGAAGTCACTTTCGGACTGCGGGATCTTCCCCGGGCTGCCCTGCCCGAGCCCGGTTCCGAGCAGCCCGCCGCTGGCCATCCCGTACAGGCCTTGGACCAGCTGGTAGGACTGGCCTTGGAGGAGTTCCGGGGTGAACGGGTGGAGCCAGATCGCTACCCGCACCTGGACGTGGCTGAACAGGGACCAGGCCACCACGGCGCCCCCGACGAACAGGGACAGGCCGATGACAATCCAACTCATCCGCTCGGTCGCGACGTAGAGCAGCGCGACGAACAGGCCGAAGAACAGCAGGGACGTACCGAGGTCGCGTTCGAAGACCAGAACGCCGAGGCTGACCGCCCAGGACAGGAGCAACGGGCCGATATCCCGGCCCCGGGGCAGCTGCAGGCCGAGCACCTTCTTGCCGACGAGGGACAGCGAGTCCCGGGCGGTGACCAGGTAGCCGGCGAAGAAGACGGCCAGGGCGATCTTGGCGAGTTCCCCCGGCTGGAAGGAGAAAGGGCCGACGCGGATCCAGATCCGGGCCCCGTTCAGGGTCATCCCGAGTTTGGGGACGAGCGGGAGCAACAGCAGGACGAGGCCCAGCGTCATCGCCGTGTACGTGTAGCGGCTCAGCCCCCGGTGATCGTGCAGGAGCAGGATGAGGATCACCGCGGCGACGATGCCCACCGCAGTCCACATCAGTTGCCGGGGTGCCAGGGAGTGCCCGTACCTCCCGACGAAGTCGAGACGGTGGATCATCACCAGCCCGATCCCATTGATCGCCGTGGCGATGGGCAGGATGACGGGATCGGCGTAGGGCGCCCGCAGCCGGGTGACCACGTGCAGGGCGAGGGTGAGCAGGACGAGGCCGCCCCCGACGGTGATCATGTCCGCCGGGACGTGTCCCGTCTCGGCGATTCCGACGAGGGCGTACGCCCCGAGTGCCACGGCGAAGGACAGGACGAGCAGGACCAGTTCGACGTTGCGACGGGTGCGTGGGACGACGGAGGTGACCAGCGCCATCAGTGCGGTCTGCCCCTCGGTTCGGTGCGGGTCACGGGCTCAGCCCCTCGCAGTCCACCGGGGCTCCGGAGTCTGTCGTGGGACTCGCCGACGCGGACGGGGCCGCGTCCGGCGAGCCGGGTCCGGTGGACGGGTTCCCCGGACCGGACGGTTGCCCGGTGGTCGGGACACCGCCGGGCCCGGTCGTCGGGGTCGAACTCACCGTCGGGGTCGGATTCGTTGGTTGCTCGGCAGCCCGGCAGGCCTCGGCCTGCTCGCGCAGGGTGCGCACGATGTCTTTGGCCTGGGACCGGGTGTCGGCGACGATGCCGTGGTGCACCCGGTCACGGGAGTATGAGGGCAGGTCCGAGATCGGGACGTCGGTGGCGACCTCGTCGAGGGTGGACAGCCGCAGGGGCCCGAGATCCTGCGGCAGCCCCCGGAAGATGGCCACCGAACCGCGCTGGTCACCGACGAAGTACTGGCGCATCATCCACTGCCAGCCCGCGAACCCCCCGCCGAGCAGAACCGCGATCACGAGTAACCCGCCGATGACGCGGCGCAGTATCCACCGTCCCCGGGAGGGTGGGGGATCTTCCGGGGACGGGTCGTCGCTGGGGGCCGGGCGGGTCAGTTGCGCGGCGCGTTCGGCGGCGGAACCCGCGGTTGCCCCGCCTGCCGACCGGCCGCGGTGCTGCGGCAGTGAGGCGGCCCCGACGACGGTGGGGGCGACGTCGGCCGGGGATCCCGCGGCGACGACGTCCGCGACGATGCAGGTGACATTGTCCGGGGCGCCGCCGCGACGGGCGAGCTTGATGAGCATCTCGCAGGTGGTGCCGGGGTCGGCGCCGGCGCCGAGGGTTTCGGCCAGGGTGTCGTGGCTGACCACCCCGGACAGCCCGTCCGAGCAGAGCAGGTACCGGTCGTTGAGCCGGGCCTCACGCATGGACAGGTCGGGTTCGACATCCTCGACCACGTCGCTGAGTACCCGCATGAGCACCGAACGCTGCGGGTGTTGTTCCGCCTCGTCCGGGCTGAGCCGACCCTCGTCGACGAGGGTCTGTACGAACGTGTGGTCCCGGGTGATCTGGATGAGTTCGTTCTCCCGCCGCAGGTAGGCGCGGGAGTCACCGATATGCGCGAGGGCCAGCCGGCCCCCGGTACGTAGCAGCGCGGTGACCGTCGTGCCCATCCCGGTCAGCTGGGGTTCCTCGTCGACCCGGGCGAGCAGCTCCCGGTGCGCGGACATGATCGCCTCGCGCAAGTGTTCCAGGGCGTCGGGTCCGTGGCTCTCATCATCCAGGGGGGCGAGCTCGCCGATCGCCAGGGAGGAGGCGACGTCTCCACCGGCGTGCCCGCCCATCCCGTCGGCGACGACGAGCAGATGCGGTCCCGCATAGGCCGAGTCCTGGTTGTTCTGCCGGACCAGGCCGACATCGGAGCGGGCCGCGTAGCGCAGCGCGATGGCCAATCCGGCTACCTCCGCAACTCAAGGACGGTCCGGCCGACCCGTACGGGAACGCCCGGCTCGACCGGTAGGGGTTCATGGACTCGGGTACGACCGAGGTACGTACCGTTCGTCGACCCGAGATCCTCGATCAACCAGGTTCCCTGATGGAAGGCGAACTTGGCGTGTCGATTCGATGCGTAGTCATCCTCCAGCACGAGTGTGCACTCCGGGGCACGGCCGATCAGGATCGGGGCGGTGCCCAGGGCGAGTGTCGTGCCCTGGAGTGATCCCTCGATGACCACGAGGGTGCGGGGGCTGTCCCGTTGACCGTCATCGGCGTTCCGGGAGGCACGTGCCGGTGCGCTCCGCGGCGCGCCCGCCGCAGCTGCCCCGGCTGTTCCGCCCCGGGTGACCCGGCGGGTGACCCGGGTGCCGTACAGGTCGCGGCGGAGCACCGCGACGATGGTGAGCACCAGCAGCCACAGCAGGGTCAGGTACCCCAGTCGCAGCAGGGTGAGGGTGAGCTCGCTCATCGGTCGGTGATCACCACTGTCCGCTGCGGAAGACGATCCTCGTCCGCCCGACGGTAATGGTGCTCCCATCGTTCAGGGTCGCGGCATGGACCCGCTCCCCGTCGACGTAGGTGCCGTTCGTCGAACCGAGGTCGATCACC
>JARRQM010000053.1:0-8542 GCA_037381765.1 Kineosporiaceae bacterium | reverse complement strand
CGGCGGCCACCCGCTCCACCCGCAGGGCCCCGTCCTCGGTGCGGGTGGCGGCACGGACCCGGGCGCGGGCGCCGGCGGTACCGCGCCGCACCAGACTCCCCGGGGTCGCCCTGGTGGTGAGTTCTTCGATGGTGCTGGCCAGCCGGGTCCGCCGCTGTTCGATGAACCGGACGAGCGCCTCCGGGTCGGTCGGTAACGGCTCGACGGTCTCCGGATCAGTGGTTCCCGGATCAGTGGTTCCCGGTTCGGTCCTGGTCCGGTCGCCGGGCCCGGCCTTCGGGGTGCCGTCGCCGGCCCGTCCCGTTCCCGCGGACTTGGCCACGTGACCACCTCCTGAACGCGCCCCTGCCCTCACCAACCATAGTCCCCGGGTCCCGGCCCATCCGGGTGCCGGGCCGGGCCCGGCGGCGGAGCCCGCATTATCGTGGGAGCGGGTCGCGTGCGGCGGCCCCGTCCACCTGAACAGGAGAACCACCGTGCCGAGACTGTCCCCCGGCGATACCGCCCCCGACTTCACCCTCACCGCGGCGGACTCCACCACAGTGACCCTGTCCGGTCTGCGGGGGCAGCATGTCGTCGTGTACTTCTACCCGAAGGCGATGACCCCGGGCTGTACGACGCAGGCCTGTGACTTCCGGGACAGTCTGGACTCCCTGCAGGCAGCCGGGTACGCGGTGCTCGGGATCTCTCCGGACGCCCCGGAGCGGCTCGCGAAGTTCGCCGAGCGGGACGGGCTGACCTTCCCCCTGCTGTCCGACCCCGACCACACCGTGCTCGAAGCGTGGGGTGCTTGGGGGGAGAAGAAGAACTACGGCAAGGTGTTCACCGGGGTGATCCGGTCCACGGTGGTCGTCGACCCCGCGGGTGTCGTCGAGCTGGCCCGGTACAACGTGCGGGCCAAGGGGCACGTCGCCGCGCTGCGCACGGCCTTGGAGATCTGATCCCGGACCCCGCTGCCCCCGGCTGTACCGCCCGCCGCGGGACGGCCGACTACGCTGGGGGCACGCGGGAGTGGTGTAACTGGCAGCCACGCAGGATTTAGGTTCCTGTGCCTTCGGGCGTACGGGTTCGAGTCCCGTCTCCCGCACGTACTGCATGCGCGCTCGTCCGACTGTCCTCCTCCGCCTGGGCGACGATCGCACCCGCTGTCCCGGCCAGCCGTCGGTCCCCGCAGGCCCGACCGAACCGGCTGAGGACGTCGGCGATGTGCAGGATGTCGTACCTGATGACGTCACGATGTCAGGTGCACGACGGGTCCTCGGTGCGGTGAGGACCTGGGGGTCACCGTGTTTCGGCAGCTGCGGAGCTGGTCGGTGTGTCGACACGGGAGCTAGTGGCGCGTCGCCCGCCCCGCTGGGTTCTGGGCGCGCGGAGCAGGGTATCGATCCGCTCGACGAGGTCGGTCAGGTGATAGGGCTTGGGCAGGTAGTCCACGCCCGCGTGCATGGCGGCGTACCGGCGGACCGTCGCCGAGGCCCCGGCCGTGAGCAGGAGGACGGGCAGGGTCGAGGTCTCCGGCCGGGAGTGCAGGGCCTCGCACAACTCGAACCCGTCCATGACCGGCATGGTGATGTCGGTGATGACGAGGTCCACCCGATTCCGGCGGGCGAGGTCGAGTCCGGTGGCGCCGTCCGCGGCCGACAGCAGGGTATGCCCGCTGCCCTGTAGTCCGGCGGAGACGGCCCGGCGGATCCGAGGGTTGTCCTCGCACAGGAGCAGTACGGCCACGACTAGGGTCCCCAGGTGGGGATCCGGATCAGGAACTCGGTCCCGCCACCAGGTCGAGGCTGGGCCCAAGCGTGGCCGCCGTGCAGGCGCGCGATCTGCCGGACGATCGGCAGTCCCAGGCCGATCCCGGATACGTCCTTGGTGGAACGGTTCTCCGCCCGGTGATAGCGGTCGAACACCCGCTCAAGTTCCTCCGCCGCGATCCCGACTCCCCGGTCGGCGACGACCAGCAGCACGTCGCCGCCGTCCGTGTGTACCCGCACCTCGACCTCGGTGTCCGGCGTGGAGTACTTGGCCGCGTTACTCAGCAGGTTGGCGAGCGCCTGGATCATCCGGTCGCGGTCCAGGGACATCTGCTCGGGGGCGCCCGGGATGAAGGTGAAGGTGTGTTCCGGAAAGGTCGTCCGGCTACGCTCCACCAGTTCGGCGGCCAGCGCGTCCAGGTCAATCGGTTCCGGGGTGAGCGGAAGCTTGCCGGACTCCATCCTCTCCAGGCTGAGCAGATCGGTGATCATTCGGTTGAGGCGCACGGCGTCGGCGTTGATGTCGTCAGCGAACTCCCGAACTTCTGCCGGCGGGAAGTTCCCGTCCCGGATCAGCTCGCTGAACGCTTGGATCCCGGTCAGCGCCGTACGGAACTCGTGACTCACGATGGCGATGAACTCGGTCTTGAGCCGGCTCAGCCGATCGAGTTCGAGGTTGGCCAGCCGGTGGGCCGCCAGGGCCGCCGCGGACTCCTCCTCGGCCCGTTTGCGGGCCGACACGTCACGCATCGACACCAGGTAGGCGAGCCTGAGCCGGCGCTGGAAGGCCGTCACGGTGACCTCGACCGGGAAGGTGCTCCCGTCGCGGCGCTGCAGGGGAAGTTCCTCGCTCAGGGCCCAGGTGGTCAGGCGCCGGTCGGCCCGGGAATCCTCGCCGTCGCCGGGTCGGGACAGGTCGTGCAGCCGTCGGCAGAGGTCGGCCCGCACGGCCCCGGGAAGCAGGAGGGAAACGCTCCGTCCGATGATCTCCGTGCGGGAGTACCCGGTGAGCGTGGCCGCCGCCTCGTTGCAGTCGAGCAGCAGGCCGTCCTCCCCGACGGTGGCCAGGCCGTCCGAGAGGATCGCCTCGGATCCGCGCTCCCGGGGGCGGGGGAGGATGGCCGGCTCATCGACGAGCAACTCCACTTCGGCGAGGTGGGCGAGATCGTCCAGGGGGACGGGGTCGACGTCCGACCCCGTTCGGGGCTCCGGGTCCATCACGCACAGGACTCCGCGCACCTCACCCACCGAACCGCGCAGCGGTACTCCCAGGTAGAAGCGCACGAACGGCGGGCCGGTGACGAGCGGGTCGTCCCGGAACCGCGGATCCGAGACCGCGTCAGGAACGACCAACGGCCCGTCGGCCGACGCCGTGTGCTGGCAAAGAGACCTCGCCGGCCCGCACTCGGACAGCGGCGTTCCCTCTCCGGAGTCGAGCCATTGCCGGTTCGGGCCGAGGACGCCGATCCGCGCATGAGGAGCCTGGTAGCACAGCCGCGCGAGACGGGTCAGCCGGTCGAAACGTCCCCCTGACTCGGCGTCGAGGATCCCGAACCCGTCGGGGATTGCGCGGGTGAGGACCTCCCGGTGCGGGACGGGACCGGTGCTCACGGCGCCTCCCCCGGCACGCCCCGCGGGGTTACCGGCCATTGCCGCACACCGGCGACCTGGCGGAGCTGGGCGATCACGCTGACGGCTGCCTTGAACGTGCTGTAGAGCAGGACCGACACGATCAGGTACCGCCAGAACCACCAGCGGTTCCTGGTCACTTCCGGATGCCCGCGCAGGTAGGCCACCGCCGTCTGCGCGGGACCGGAACTCAGGGTCAGCGCCGTGGTGAGCACGAAGACCGGGACCGCCCAGTCAATCCGGTCCATCCCGTGATCACGCCAGATCCAGAAGGCGATGATGGGCAGCACCTGCAGTGAGATCCACGGGTAGAGCTCCCGCCACAGCAGCAGGTGGAGCATCCCGACCTTCTGGCGCAGCGACAGTCCCGGTGCCCGCAGCACGCGCGACAGATGCCGGAGCCCGACCTGGAACCACCCCTGCGCCCAGCGCAGCCGCTGGTTCCACAGCGCGTGCACGCTGACCGGGGCCAGCTCCCGGGAGACGAGACCGGGGTCGCAGCCGATCCGTCCCCCGGCGCACAGGACCCGCATCGAGGAGTCGATGTCCTCGGTGAGCATGACGTCGTGCATGCGGGTCCGGCGCAACGTGGCGGCCCGCCAGTAGCCGTTGGATCCGCCGAAGATGCCGAAGTCGTGCAGCCTCGCCCGGCCCGGGTGACTCACCGCGTAGATCTGCTCGAACTCCACCGCGACGGTCCGCGCGACCCAGCTCTGCCCCCCGTTGCGGATCACGTTGTGCCCCTGGACGACGTCGAACCCGTGCGCCAACCACCGCCACGCGCGGGTGAAATTGCCCGGCTCGGGGTGGTGGTCGGCGTCAAAGATCCCGATCAGTTCGGCGCTCGTCACGCCGAGCGCATGGTTGACGTTCTGGGACTTCGACGTCCCCCCGGGAACGCGCAGCAGGCGCAGCCGGGGATTCGCCCGGGCGAGGTCCCGCAGCACGGCCTCCACCGGGAGGTCGTGCGGGGTGTTGTAGGCCAGGAGCACCTCGAAGGACCCGGGGTACTCCACCGCGAGGAAGGAGCGGACGGTCTCGACGATGGTCGCCGCCTCGTTGGGCAGGTAGGCGGCGATGATCGCCGCGGCGGGTGGGTACGGCCCGTCCACCGGAGGCGGCAACTCGACACCGCCGGCGAGGAACCCCTCGACCCAGATCAGCAGGGCGGTCCCGAGCAGGGCCAGCACGACCACGAGGTAGGCGAACGGCGTGGCGTCGACTCCGAGTCGGTAGCCGACCACGTAAACAGTGAACGGGAGCACCACAGCGAGGGCCCCGAACGCGGCGAGCTGCCCGGACAGCGTCAGCACGTCGCGGACCCCCGACCGCGGGCCTCCCGGCATCGGGCCGGGAGGAGACAGGTCCGGGCGCCAGCGCACCGGCTGCAGGTCGAGGCGCGCGGCCGCATGCGCCTGCGCCGCCCGGGCCCGCTGGTGGGCCTCCTCCACGCTGATCCCGTCGCCGGAGAGGAGCACGAAACCCACGGCCGGCGTCACCCGGACGGAGTCGCTGCCGGCGGCCAGGTCCCGCCCGCCGAGCTCGGTGCTCAGCCGCCCCAGCAGGTCCGCCGCCTCCTGTGCGGACAGGTCGGGCAGGAGCAGCACCAGGTCACCTGACGGTGAGACCCCGGCCAAATCGAGTGGGCGGAGGAATTCCTCGGCCCTTGCCAGGACGCCGCGCCGGACCTGCGTCTCGGCAACCGGTCCGAGACGTTCCCGCAGCGCCGCCGCCTCGTCGACGCCCACATGCGCCAGGACGCCGGGTTGGCCGCCCCGGGCGATCCGGGCCAGCTCGCGGGCCAGCTCCGCGTCGAGGGCGACCGGGCTCAGCGCTCCGGTCGCCCGCTCCCTGGTGCGCTGTTCGGCGGGCACCGGCGGACGTTCGATCTTGGCCCGGACCCGGGCCAGCAACTCTTCCGTGGCGAACGGCTTGACGAGGTAGTCGTCCGCCCCGCTGCCGAGCCCGGCGACCAGGGTGTCGGTATCGGCCCGGGCCGTCAGCAGCAGAACGGGGATATCCCGCAGCGCGATGTTCGCCCGCATCAGGTGCAGCAGTTCCATGCCGTCCAGGCGGGGCATGACGAGGTCGCTGATCACGAGATCCGGGCGAACGTCCTCGATCGCGCTCAGTGCCTCGACCCCGTCGCGGGCCTCGACGACCAGGTACCCGGCCGACCTCAGACCGATCGCCACCGCCTTGCGCACCCGGTCCTGGTCCTCGACCACGACGACACGCCCGACGTACGGCGCTGCTGCGCTCCCGCCTTCCGGGGCGGCCCCGGGCCGATCGGTCAGCGCCCCGGCCACACGACGCACCCTCGATGCAGCGTCCCCATCACGATCCCTTCTGGTGCGAGGACCACGCACCTGTATCGGCCGCCGACCCCGCGGACTTGACCCCGTACCCTCCCCGCCGGACCCGGCCGTGGGCGTGCTCGACCGCTACGTCACCGCCATCGGCGGGCTGCTGGAGATCGTCGCCAACGTAGGCGACAAGCAGTTCAAGGTCGGCTGACCACCTGAGCGAACCCCCTGGTGGCGGCTACCCCGCGGGATGGACCGGCGACATCGGCCCGACCACCCGCACCGACCGGTTCGCCTTCCGGGACGTCCGGTGCACGACGTGTCCTCGCCGGCGCGAGAGCCAGGGGGCGGACCCCGATCGCGCTGCCGCTCCGGCTCGCCACGGTGACTCGCCACGGTGGCGCTCGGTGCACGACCGAACCGGAGATCGCTGCTGCTGACCGGGGACAGATCGGTGGGTCACCATACGGCGAGGCGCGCAGTGACGGTCCCCGGCCGCACGGACTCGCGGATCCTGGCTAGGGTGAGTCGCCGACGCGCACCGCCTACCCGGCACCGGTAGCGCACAGCCAGCTCATGGGGGTGAGCACGTGGACGGGTCCCAGACCACGTTCGTCGTCGTCGGTGTCACCGGATTCCTGTTCCTCCTGATCAGCCTGCTCCTCGGGGAATTCGGCGGGAGCGACACCGAACTTGGCCAGGATGCCGACCTGGGCGGTGATGTCGATCCGGGGGATGTGGGCCACCTGCCTTCGGACGGCGCGGGCGGCCTCGACGGCGGGACCGACTTCGGCCACGACGCCGCGCTCGGAGACGGCGCCGAGGGGGCCCCAGAGGTCGAGGCACCGGACCGCCGGACCGGATCGGCCGGCGCTGCACCCCCTGAACCGTCACGCTGGAGCCTGCGGGTGATCGCCGCTTCCACCGTCGGGTTCGGCGCGACCGGAGCCGCCGCCGTCGCACTCGGTGCGCCCCCGGTACTCAGCTGGCCGGTCGCCGCCGTCGGTTTCGCCGCGGTCGGAGCGGCGACCCACACCTGGATCCTCAAACCCCTTGCCCGGCAGCAGTACAACTCGTTGCTCAGCCGGTACAGCTACGTCGGGATCGACGCCGTGGTCACCCTGGGAATCCCGGCCGGGGGGACGGGACAGGTGACCTTCCGCGACAGGTCGGGGGCCCGGGTCACGAAAACGGCCACCTCCGACATCCCGGACGGCACGGTGGGAACGGGAACCGCGGTCCGCATCGTCAAGGTGCACGACAACGGGGTCGTCGTGCACCTCAACGTGCTCGCTAGCTGACCCCGGCCCGTTCCCCGGGCCGCTCTCCGCGAACTCCCGGGGACACCAGTTGAGAGAATAGGAATCCGATGTCCGGAGTCACCTCCGTCGTCCTAGCCGCCGCCGCGGTACTCGCCGCGATCTTCCTCGTCGCGCTGCTCTACGCGAAGAACTACGTCAAGGTGCCGCCGAACATGGTTGCGGTGTTCACCGGGCGTGGCCGGCCGAAAATCGTCCGAGGAGGCGCCCGATTCCGGGTGCCGATACTCGAACGGGTCGACTTCATGAGCCTGGAACCGTTCAACATCCAGGTCAGCGTGGGAAACGCGATCTCCAGCAACGGTGTCGGGATCGCCGTCGACGTCGTCGCCCTGATCCGGTTCGGCTCCACCGACGAAGCGATCGAGACCGGAACCCAGCGCTTCCTCACCGCCGACCGGAGCGGGTAACCGTGACCAGCTGACCCGCAGCGTCGCCGAAGAGGCCGGGGCGGCGCTCGCCTCGATCGGTATGGAACTCGATGTCCTCACCATCCAGGACGTGCGCGACCGCAACGGCTACATCGAGGCGCTCGGCCGCAAGCGGATCGCCGAAGTGACCCGGGACGCCGAGGTCGGCGAGGCCCAGGCCCGTCGTGACGCCCGGATCGCCGCGGCGCAGGCCTTCCAGGAAGGCCAGACCGCGGAAGCCAAGTCGCGGGAGGCTATCGCCGAAGCGGAACGCGCCCTAGCGCTGAAGCAGGCCACCATCGACACCGAGGTCAAGGCCGCCCAGGCACGGGCCGACCAGTCGGGGCCGCTCGCCGACGCCGAGGCCCGGCGCTCCGTCGTACTCGCCGAGGTGGAAACCGAGCGCGAACGCACGGAACGGCAGATCGCCGTCGAACAGCAGCGGGCCGTCCAGCGGCAGAACGCCCTGGAGGCCGATGTCATCGCCCCCGCCGAGGCTGATCGGGCCGCCGCTTCGGCCCGGGCCGAAGCGGCCAAGCGGGTGACCATCGCCAACGCGGAGGCCGCCGCACGGCAGCGGGAACTGCAAGGTGACGCCGACCTGAAGGCCCGGACCGCGGAAGCCACCGCCCTGCAACGCGAAGGTGAGGCCCAGGCCGAGGTCGACAAGGCCAAACTGCTCGCCGAAGCCGAGGGCCAGAAGGCCGCGCTGCTCGCCGAAGCCGAGGGACAGAAGGAGCTCGCGGCCGCGTTGAGCGCCTTCAGCGACGAGGCTGCCCGTCTGCGGGTGCTGCCCGACCTCATCGCGGCGCTGCCGCTGATCGCCCGCGAGGTGGCCGCCCCCATGGGCAGCATCAGCAACCTCACCGTGCTCAGTGGTGGAGGCGACGGCAACGACGCCCTGTCCCGGATCGCCGGTTCCGTACCCACCCTGCTGCTCCAGGTCGTCGAGGCGGCAAAGGCCGGTGGAATCGACCTGGGCGGCATACTCGGCGGCCTCGCCGACGCCCCCGGGAACGGGACGCAGGACCGCGCCCGGCCCACCGTCGAAGCCGATTCTCAGTGACCGCAGGATCCGGCACGCCGTCCTGCTGAGGATACGGTCGGGGGTTTGCCGGGGCCGTACC